>NZ_JBQHWA010000022.1:0-61089 GCF_052064225.1 Blautia massiliensis (ex Liu et al. 2021)
TTTTCAGGGACATGGATCATATAAAACAATTGCGGATCTATCCGCCGGAAAACGGAAAATGTGACCTTATCGTTATCTATGAGATTGAAGGGACAGAGCAGCTTTCCCAGAATGGACATTATTTATCTATTGATCCTGGACTTCATAATCTGATGACCTGTTATGATTCCGGAAATGGCCGGACTTTTATCCTTGGAAGGAAATATCTTTCATTGGAAAGATACTTTCATAAAGAGATCGCCAGAGTGCAGTCTGTCTGGTATGCGCAGCAATCGGAAAGAGGGATAAGATATCCAGGATCATCGAAACATATCCAGAGACTTTACAGAAAAAAGCAGAATACAGTGAAGGATTATCTTCATAAAGTGACCAGATGGATTGCAGAATACTGCAGAAAAGAAGATATCCGCTGTGTGGTTGTGGGAGATATCCGAAATATCCGTAAAGAGAAAGATATGGGGCATAAGGTTAACCAGAAGTTTCACGGACTGCCATATAACAGGCTGTATATCATGCTGGGATATAAGCTGAAACTGTATGGGATCCAATTGATAAAACAGGAGGAAAGCTATACCAGCCAGTGCAGCCCGTTATCACCGGAAGTATCAAAAAGATATGCAGAAGCATTAAACCGAAAAGAACGGGGTATGTATATAACTGACGGAGTAAGCTACAATGCAGATGCAGTAGGCGCATTTAATATCCTGCGGAAATATCTTTCCGTATCCGGAAAAGAGAAGACACTGTCCGTAACCGGACTAAAAAATCCAGAAATAATAAAAGTAGCTGTATAGCCGAAAGGCAAGCAGTATTGGTGTCATGGACGCACCCTGAAAAAAGGCGGTATCCCGCCAGATTTCAGATGCTCTGGTAACTAAGTTGCCGAGTAGTTCACAGTTCCGTCTCTATCCCAACGCTGTAATGTTTTTACAGATACACCTAACAGTTCAGCAAAATCTTTTGGCTTGTAATTTGTGATATTTGATGTGTTCATAATAATTTACTCCTTTGAGTATATTCAAACACATCTAATCATATTAGTTAATAAATTTTATTACTTGAGATATCCTCCTTTTTTCTATATTATAGACCTGTCAAAAAAGCGTTTCAATACAAATAATCAGAAAATACAAAGAAATACCTGATAAAAATCGGCACAACGCCTCACATCCAATACAGTAGAATCCATCATCCTGTCAATACAGAACACAACATCCCGGTCCTACCGGGAGGAACTCCACCGTCCGGAAGCTCCGCAAGGAAGCACCAGCCCACTCTCCGTCACAGGAAGCCCGATCTCCTGAGATTCCACACTACCTTTCCAAGGCTTCAGTTCGGTAGCCAGCATATAAGTCAGCACAGCCGGTGCAAGACCTGTAGTATAGGAATTCACCAGGAAAAACAGCGGATCATCACTGAGGATCTTCGTACAAAGCTTGATCAGCGGATGGATCGCATCCTCGATCTTCCAGATCTCGCCCTTAGGTCCGCGGCCGTAAGAAGGCGGGTCCATAATGATCGCATCGTAATGATTTCCTCTGCGGATCTCACGTTCTACGAACTTCACGCAGTCATCCACAAGCCAGCGGATCGGTGCACCGGAAAGTCCGGAAGCAGCAGCATTCTCTTTTGCCCAGTTCACCATACCCTTGGAAGCGTCCACGTGAGTAACGGAAGCGCCGGCAGCAGCTGCAGCCAGAGTAGCGCCGCCGGTATAGGCAAAAAGATTTAAGACCTTGATCGGGCGTCCTGCATTGCGGATCTTTTCACCGAACCAGTCCCAGTTCACAGCCTGCTCCGGGAAAAGTCCTGTATGCTTGAAGCTGAAAGGCTTCAGATTAAAAGTAAGGTCCTTGTAATGAAGCTCCCACTGATGAGGCAGATCAAAGAACTCCCACTCACCGCCGCCACGGCTGCTTCTGTGATAATGTCCGTTCATATGCTTCCAGCCACGGTTTTTGCGGGGAGTATCCCAGATTACCTGCGGGTCCGGACGAACCAGAAGATAATTCCCCCAGCGCTCCAGCTTTTCTCCTTTTGATGTATCAATAACTTCGTATTCTTTCCATCCATCTGCAATCCACATGATGATCAATACCTCTTTCATAATAGTAAATTTATAAGATATATATAGCATTTTTATATAGCATTTCCGGAGATTACTGTACCAGATCCGGCTGACCGGGACATGAATCCATAAAAACGCCATAATAATGTTTTTTCCAGTATAGAGGAAAAATGGATGCTGTGCAAGAGAAGTGCAGGATTTTCCACGAAAGATTTGACAACAGCGCTTTTACATACTAAAATGTACGCAGAGATTTTCTGCCGGGGCAGAGGCTTCCCGCTTCCGTGAAACTGTGGCTGTTTTTTGCGGAAGAGATTTTGCAGAGAATTCCTGACAGACAGAAATCGTTAACAGAAGAAACACAGCAACCGCAGATATGAAACTGTGCACAAAAAGAGGAGAAGCAAACTTATGAAAAAATATTGTGAGATGAGCAGGGAAGAGCTACTCGATTTAAAGAAAGAACTCGACCGTGAGTTCGACGAGATCAAAGCCGAAGGTCTGGCACTGGATATGTCCCGTGGTAAACCTGCACCGGATCAGCTTGATCTTTCCATGAAAATGATGGAAGTACTTGCAGGGGATGCAGATCTGAAATGTGAGACCGGTGTGGACTGCCGTAACTATGGAGTCATCGACGGAATCCCGGAAGCCAAGAGACTTCTCGGTGAGATGTCAGAGGTAGAGCCAGAGAACATCATCATCTATGGTAACTCCAGTCTGAACGTAATGTTCGATACCATTGCACGTTCCTATTCCCACGGAGTAATGGGAAATACACCATGGTGCAAGCTTGACAAGGTGAAATTCCTCTGTCCTGTACCAGGATACGACCGTCATTTCCGTATCACAGAATTTTTCGGCATTGAGATGATCAACATTCCGATGACTCAGGAAGGCCCGGATATGGATATGGTTGAGAAATATGTCAATGAAGATCCGGCAGTAAAAGGAATCTGGTGTGTTCCGAAATATTCCAATCCGCAGGGCTACACTTATTCCGAAGAAACAGTTAAGCGTTTTGCGCATCTGAAGCCGGCTGCACCGGACTTCCGTATTTACTGGGATAACGCTTACAGCATCCATCATCTTTATGATGACAATCAGGATTTCCTTCTTGAGATCCTTGATGAGTGTGCGAAAGCAGGAAATCCGGACATTGTTTATAAATTTACTTCTACCTCCAAGGTAAGCTTCCCTGGTTCCGGTATCGCAGCAGTTGCTGCATCCAAGGCGAACCTGGATGACTTCCGCAAATACATGACTGTACAGACCATCGGACACGACAAACTGAACCAGCTTCGTCACGTTCGTTTCTTCAAAGATATCAACGGACTGCATGAGCATATGAAGAAACACGCAGACATCCTTCGTCCGAAATTCGAGCTTGTTCTCGCAACACTGGATAAAGAGCTTAACGGACTTGGAATCGGTGAGTGGACTAAACCTCACGGCGGATATTTCATTTCCTTTGATTCTATGGAAGGCTGTGCGAAAGCCATCGTTGCCAAAGCAAAAGAAGCAGGCGTTGTTATGACTGGAGCAGGCGCAACCTATCCATATGGAAAGGACCCGAAAGACAGCAATATCCGTATTGCACCAAGCTACCCAAGCGTTGAGGAGCTTGGCAAGGCAGCAGAGGTATTTGTTCTCTGTGTGAAGCTTGTAAGTGTGGAAAAACTTCTGGAGAAATAAATCGATCACATCAGACTGCCCGGTATTTCAGCATGCGTAATACCGGGCAGTCATAACTATTGGAGAGAGCTCATGGATGAGGAAAAAGAAAAAATGAAAACGGGCAAAAAGTTGGTCATTGCACTGATCATGATCCTGCTGATCCTTACAGCAGGGGCTTATGGATATGGTGTACACTATTTTACAGATCATTTTTTGCCGGGATCTCAGGTGAATGGTTTTAACTGCTCCTATAAAACTGCAGATGAAACAGAAAAGCTTCTTGCAAAGGAAGTGCAGGCATATGTTCTTACCGTTGATACAAGAAACAACGGAAAAGAGAGCATTACCGCAAAAGAAGCCGGCCTGGTCTACAAGCCGGATGGCGGAGCCAAAAAGCTGATCAAGAAACAGGACCGGTACAAATGGTTCCTTGCTTTTAATCAGAAGAAAAAATATACACTGGCAACGGATACTGCTTATGAAGATCAGAACAAGCTGACAGAGGCTGTGAAGAATCTGAAATGCATGCAGAAGGACAATATGGAAAAGCCTGCAGACGCATGCATTAAGGATAATGGCGAAACCTACGAGATCCAGCCGGAAAAAGAAGGAACGACCCTGGATACAAAAAAGGTTCAGAAGGTGATCCGTGCAGCTGTTTCCGCAGGAGACAAAACAGTTAGTCTGGAAAAGAAAAACTGCTACAAAAAACCATCGATATATAAAGACGATGAAGCTCTGAAAAAAGATTGTGACCAGATGAACAAGCTTACCAGCTGCGTGATCACCTATGATTTTTCGGACCGGTCGGAACAGCTTGACCGAAATACCATCAAAGACTGGCTGGTCAGGGACGCAAACGGAGATTATATAGTAAATAAAGATCAGGTTGCAGCTTATGTGAACAGCCTGGGATATAAATATGATACCTTTGGCTGCACGAGAACATTTACCACCTACGATGGCCGCCAGAAGACCATCAAGGGCGGTGATTACGGATGGGCTATCGATCAGACCACAGAGACTGAATGGCTTTATAATGCCATTCTTGCAGGAACTACAGAAGTGAGACAGCCGGCGTATGCTTACAGTGGACTTTGCAGAGATACCAATGATATCGGAAATACATATGTAGAGATTGACCTGACCAACCAGAGAATGGTATTCTATAAAGACGGACAGCTTCTGGTAGATACACCGGTAGTTACCGGCTGTGTCCGAAAGGGCCATTCCACACCAACCGGATGCTTTGCACTGGATGCCATGCGTTCACCGGCAGTTTTGAAGGGACCTGGATATGCATCACCGGTTACATACTGGATGCCGTTTTCCGGAGGAGTCGGAATCCATGACGCAAGCTGGCGTTCACAGTATGGCGGGCAGATCTATATCACAAATGGTTCTCATGGCTGTGTAAACACCCCGAAGGATAAGGCGGCAATCATTTATAATAATATTAGTGTAGGAGTACCGATCGTAGTTTATGAATAAGAGATTAAAAGAAATATTAAAAGAATACGAAGAAAGAAAACACAAGATCATCAAGGGAGATGAAAGTATGAATATCGTTGTATTGGCAGGCGGAACCAGTACAGAAAGAGAGATCTCCATCGTAACAGGAACCGGTGTCTGCAAGGCACTTCGTAAAAAAGGCCATAATGCCATTCTTGTAGATATTTTCTGCGGACTTGAGCCGGTGGACTGGGATGAGCCCTTTGGAGATAAAGATTATGAGGTAGATTCTGCGGCAGAGTATATGAGAAGCTTCGATGATGATATCGAAGAGATCAAACGCACAAGAAGAAGCTTTTTCGGACCGAATGTACTGGAATTGTGTCAGGCAGCAGACATTGTATTTATGGGACTTCACGGTTCCAACGGAGAGGATGGAAAGGTTCAGGCAACCTTCGATCTTCTGGGAATCCGTTACACAGGAACCGGATATTTAAGCAGTGCCCTTGCTATGGATAAGGGTCTCACTAAGAAGATCTTTCTCATGGATCAGGTACCGACACCGAAGGGCGTTTCCATGCTGAAAGAAAACTGTACAAGAAACATCCATGATCTTGGTATGGAATTTCCTGTTGTTGTAAAAACATGCTGCGGTGGTTCCAGCGTAGGTGTTTATATTGTAAACAACCAGAAAGAATATGAGGATGCCATTGACGGTGCTTATTCCTATGAGGATGAGGTAGTTGTTGAAGAGTATATCAGGGGCCGTGAGTTTTCCGTTGCAGTTGTAGACGGAAAGGCTTATCCGATCATCGAGATCGCACCGAAGCAGGGCTTTTATGATTACAAGAACAAATATCAGGCAGGCTCCACAGTAGAAACCTGTCCGGCTGAGATCTCACCGGAACTGACTGAGAAGATGCAGCATTATGCGGAAGCTGGCGCAAAGGCTCTCTGCATTGAGGGCTATGCACGTTTTGACTTCATGATGAAAGAAAACGGTGATATGTACTGTCTGGAGGCAAACACACTTCCGGGAATGACCCCCACCAGTCTGATCCCTCAGGAAGCAAAGGTCCTGGGAATCGACTATCCGGACCTCTGTGAAGAACTGATCCGCATTTCTTTTAAGAAATACAGCAAATAAAATATCTGACCGTAACTCCTCCTGTTAACAGGAGGAGTTTCTGGCAAAAGAAAGGATTTTATTCATGAAAAATCTTACATTGGAAAATATCACAAAAGTCTGCAATGGTATTTACCACGGCCCGCAGGAAAAACTTCAGGAGGAAGTGACTGCGATCACAACGGACAGCCGTAAGGTGGAAAAAGGAGGTCTTTTTGTACCGGTAGTAGGAGAGCGTGTGGATGCTCACCGTTTTATCCCGCAGGTAATGGAAGCAGGTGCACTCGCGACCTTATCCGAGAGAACTCTTGAAGGGGCGGATCATCCGTATATCCAGGTAGGCTCCTCCCTTCAGGCAGTAAAAGACATTGCGGAGTTTTATCTGGAGCAGCTTGATATTCCTGTTGTGGGAATCACAGGAAGCGTTGGAAAGACCAGCACAAAAGAGGTGATCGCCTCTGTGCTGAAGGAAAAATACCGTACACTGAAAACCCAGGGAAATTTCAACAATGAGCTGGGACTTCCACTGACAGTATTCCGCCTTCGTGATGAAGATGAGATCGCAGTTCTGGAAATGGGAATCAGTGATTTCGGTGAGATGACCCGTCTTGCAAAGATCGCAAAACCGGACACCTGCGTGATCACAAACATCGGAACCTGCCATCTGGAAAACCTTGGAGACAGAGACGGCGTCCTGAAGGCAAAAACAGAGATTTTTCAGTATGTGAAGAAAAATATCGTACTTAACGGTGATGATGATAAGCTCTCCACAGTAAAGGAATACAACGGCATGCAACCGGTATTTTTCGGAAACGGAGAAAATGCTTCTGTTACCTGTGAAAATGTGGAAAGCCGTGGCCTGAAGGGAATGAGCTGTGACATCTGTCTGAAGGGAAAAATGGCAGAGAACGGAGAGTTCCAGACATTTCATGTAGATATTCCAATGCCAGGACGTCATATGGTATCCAATGCACTGGCAGCAGCAGCTGTGGGCAGACTTTACGGACTGAATGCAGAGCAGATCAAAAATGGCATCGAAAGCCTGGAACCGGTCAGCGGAAGATTCAATATGATCGAGACCGATAAATTCATGATCGTAGATGACTGCTACAACGCAAATCCCATGTCCATGAAGGCTTCCCTGGATGTTCTTCAGGACGGACTTGGAAGAAAGGTTGCCATCCTTGGCGATATGGGTGAGCTTGGAACGGATGAAGCCGCACTTCATGAAGGTGTAGGCGTTCATGCAGGTCAGTGCAGGATCGATGCATGCATCTGCGTAGGACCACTTGCAGCCCATATCGCGGAAAAGGCATCTCAGACCAATCCGGACCTGACAGTCATCCGGGAAAAAGATCTGGAAAGCCTTCTTAAGAACCTGAACACATATGTGAAACCTGGAGATACCATCCTCGTAAAGGCTTCTCACTTCATGAAATTTGAAAATGTAGTCAAAGCACTGCAGGAAATGTAAAAAGACCGAAAACAGGGGCAGCATTTGACGAACGAAAATTCTTTCCAGTTAAGTTATATAGAAGTATAATATTCCTAAGGCGATGAGCAGTGCGGCTATAGAACAAAAGCACGCTCAGGCACTGTGCGGCAGTGAAAAAGGGAGGGCTTATGCTGGAGATGATCATGAAGCTGAACATCCCGCTTTACGTCATGACATCCATGGGATGTATCGGCGGTCTGGGGATGCTGGCAACAAACCTTACCTACCGAAGAATGATCCGAAATACGCAGCGATTACAGAATCTCAAAGAAAAATGGCTGAACCTGTGGAAGTCAAGGGACAGGCTCTGGCATCGGATGAACCGATTTGTATGGTATCCGTCACTGTTTTGTACATTTCTTCTGGGACTGTCTGTTTTTCTCAACAGCAGACTGGGATACAGGGAAGGATTGTCTATGCTTTATCTTTATATAGGGGCGGCAGTGCCGGTAGTACTGCTTCTTCTTCGTCAGGCATTGGACTTTTCTTATAAGGAAGAGCTTGTGATGGCTTCTCTTGCAGATTATGTGGAACAGGTCCGTACCTGGGTGGAGGAAGTACCGGTCGCAGAAAAGTCGGATCCTGTTCTGCAGGAAGAAATCGTAGATAAGATCACCAGAAGTATCCGTCAGACGGCTGCTACCGGAAGCCACTTCAGCAAGATGCTTTCTCCGGAGGAGGAAGAGATCATGCGGGAGATCATACGGGAGTTTATGAATGCAGAGTAAAAACATATCCCGGTATATTTGAGAAAATACAGAAATGTAAACAAAGGTATCCCGGAATAAGGGAACCGGATGCAAAAAAAACTTTCCGGCAGATACGATTCTCTGTATCCGCCGGAGAGCTTTTTTATGTATGCAGTTGTGTAAGATAAGGAATTTATCAGCTATACCTTATCAACCCATGGAGATCGGGCCGCCACGGAGCTTGCCGGCTGTGGTGATCCTCTTGATCGCAACCATGTAAGCTGCCATACGGAGCATTACGTTTTTCTCCTGGCTGAGAGCATAAACTTCATTAAAGGCAGTAAGCATGATCTTCTGAAGCATCTTGTTAACTTCATCAAGATCCCATGTAAGGTTCTGGATGTTCTGTACCCACTCAAAGTAGGAAACAACAACACCGCCTGCATTGGAAAGGATATCTGGGCATACAATGATTCCTCTGGAATTCAGGATCTCGTCAGCTTCAACAGAAGTCGGTCCGTTGGCAGCCTCAATGATCAGCTTTGCCTGGATGCGTCCGGCGTTATCTTCTGTGATCTGATTCTCAAGGGCAGCCGGAATCAGAACATCACATATCCTTGTCAGTCCGATGATCGGAAGGATACGGGTTGTATAACGACGAGTCAGACGGATTAGCTCAGCTCTGGAAAGCTTGGAGGGGTCAACCTTAATACCACCCTTGGCACCGCCGTAAGGAATATTTACAACAGCACATTTAAAGGACATCCATGCTGCAAGTCCCTTTACCTCGTCCATGTCGGAATTCTGATGGTAACGGATGCCGCCCTTGCACGGTCCACGTGCGCTGGAATGCTGAACACGGTATCCCTCGAATACTTTAATAGAACCGTCGTCCATACGGATCGGGATAGAAACCTTAAGCTCACGTTCCGGGTAGCAAAGTGTTGCGTAATCTTCATAACTGAGACTCAGTGCCTCTGCAGACTGTTTCAGGACAGAGAGCATATTGTCATATGGATTATACTTTTTTTCTGCCATTGTTACCACTCATTTGAAAATAAATATTTTTCATTGAATGATTAAGAATAATATTATTCATCTGATGAACTGAGTATAGCACAACAGATATGAATGGTAAATAAGTTTATTCATAAAAATATACACAAAAATATTTATATCTTTTTTGGCGTTTTTACATAACCGTATGTTAAAATAAAAACAGTGTATAAGAACGCCAGATATAAAATCAGGAAGACCAGGAGGGTATTTCATGGAGAATCAGTTACAGAAGCTGATCATTTCAGCGCAGCTGACACCAAAGGAAAAAGAAGTTGCAGACTATGTTCTTGAGAATCTGCAGAAATGCTGTTTTATGACATCAACAGAACTGGCAGGGGCGCTGAATGTGAGTTATTCCTCTGTAATCCGGCTTACCAAGACTCTTGGTTTTACCGGATATCCGGATTTTCAGAGCTTTCTGCGGGAAACCTATGCAGAGCAGTCCAGAGACGTGGACACAGGAATCCTCATTCCGGCAGAGCGAATTGAGGCAATTAAGAAAAAAGAGCACAAGGCGACTGTACAGGATACGGTATGCACATATACTCTGAGTAATATTCAGAGTACCATTGCAAGCAATACAGAAGAACAGTACCGCAAGGCGAGCAGTATTCTTATTAACAGTGATGTGAAATATATTTTTTCCTCAAGGGGATCTACATGTGTGGGAGAATTTCTGAATACGATCCTCAGACAGACACTTCCCCATGTGTACAACTACGGAAGCCACGGGCAGAACATGTTCGATTTCGCAAGCGACCTGAAAAAAGGAGACGCAGCAGTTTTTATCACCTATTCCAGATATTCAAGACTGATGTATCTCACTGCGGAGATGGTACATAAACAGGGAGCTTCCATCATCCTTCTGACTGATAAGCCTACCTGCGAGGCAGCCAAGTTCGCTGACGTAGTGCTGACTGCCAGAGGCGACAGCAGTGAATTTTATAATTCCTATATAGCAGGAATGTTCGCAGCAGAGATGCTGTGTGCATATACATGCAGGGAAACGAATTATTCCAATCAGGAGCTGCTGGAACGTATTGATGAATATACTTCCCAGATAGGAAATTTTTGATCAATAAGGCAGTATCGGCCTTGTTTGCGGCATAAAAAGCAAAGAACTGTGTACTGCAAAAGTCTGGATTTTGTCATATATAGATGATATAATCGTAGGTATAATATCTGTATATGAATAAGGACACGGGAAGTATGAAAGAGAATGAACAAAAAAATCAGACAAAAAGCTGGGGTATAATAATCGCTGTTTTAAGTGTATGTATTATTGCTACAGCTTTTTTTGATTATCTGAACATTACCATATCAGGTAAAAATGAAATTCTGGACAAAATTATGGATCTGGCTGGAGTAACAGGAGATTATGTGAAGATTTCACCCAGACAAATGCTTACAAATATGGCCAGCATCCGGGATCTTCTGGAGGAAATAGGAATCAGCAGCAGCGGAATACTCTGGAAAATGGGGATATTTTTTATAATTCCTTATATTTTTGCTGTTGTGGCAGCGGTTTTAGGATTTTTTGATAGTCTTTATACAGGAATTGCAGCAATCATTTCTGCTGTTTTGGGAATGGCAGGGCTGCTTGTGGATTATTACGTAATCCTTCCACGCAGTATTGCAGAAATCGCAGCAGCATATAAAGTTTCAGGGATTTTTAAACTGGTTTTGAATGTAGACATTGAAGAAAACATCAGAAAGACAATTACTTCATCTTTTTGTGCAGCATACTGGATATGTGTTGCTTTGTTTGCCGGAATTGCTGTTATTTCTGTCCTGAAGCTGATATTCGGTCAGAAAAAAGAGGATGTTCAGGAGCAGCAGCTGCCAGTTCTCAGATGTATGTGCGGTGACCTGAAGAACATGGAGATTGAAATGGGAGAATCCGAGATATTGGTAGGAAGAGACACCAGAAGATGTGCACTGATCATATCAGAGCAGGGTGTTGACCAGGTACACTGTATGATCCGGTTTAACAGAGAAAGTAACAACTACGGGGTTGTTGATATATCGAATACGATGACCTGTATTTTCATAAACAATGATGTGGATGGCAATACAGTTCCTCTTCAGAAGGGTATCATGTGTACTGTAGAAAGAGGGAGCTGGATTGGAGTAGGAGATCGTGACAATCTTCTGCAGCTTTTATAAAATACAGGGGGGAGAAAAATGTGGAGCAGAAAAAATATCTTATAATTATTGATAATCATGGAAAAATCCAGGAGGTTCCGCTGGAATCTTTCGGAAAAGACCGTCTGATCCTGGGATCTGATCCCAGGCAGTGTGATATTGTTATTCAGTCGAATATTATCTCCCATGTGCATGGTAAATTAAAATTTGCGGATAACCGGGTACTGTTTGCTGATTTAAACAGCACCAATGGAACTATTGTGGAGACGGATGGATATCAGAAATTTCTTCATGGAAATGCAAGATACTATGAGCTTAGAAACGGAAGTATTCTCCGAGTTCAGTCCAGCCACAGTACACCAGATAAATCAGTGGTGATGTTGTATACCAACGCGTCAGAAAAAGGAGTATGGCGAAAAACATCTGTTCTTTCCGGCAGAATTTCCATTGGCCGTGGAGAAGAAAACGACATTATACTACATCATCCATGTGTATCAAGAAATCATGCGTATATTATAAAAGAGGGAAATAAAGCGGTACTTGTAGACAACAGTGCCAATGGAATTTTTCTCAATGGAAAAGTTGTAAACAAAAGAGCTGTGTTGCATGAGAAAGATGTTATCATAATTCTTAACAGCACACTCTTGTATACAGACGGAAATGTATTTTATAAAACATCCAGAAGTGGTACACATATTGATGTTGCCAACGTAAACAAATATGTGGGGAAAGACCATAAGAAGATTCTGGATCAGGTAAGCTGCCATATAGGAAGCAATGACTTTGTTGCGATCATCGGAGGTTCCGGAGCCGGAAAAACAACGCTGATGAATGCGATCAGCGGTTTTGACAAAAAATTTGCAGGAGAAATCAAATATAATGGTGTGGAACTCAAACCACATTTCAATGAATGGAAGAGTATCATCGGATATGTTCCACAGGAGGATATCATTTTTGAAAATCTGACTTTGCGGAGAATGTTGCATTATACCGCAGATCTGAAAATGCCGTCAGATACTTCAAAAGCAGAAAAAGATAAACGGATCGATCAGGTACTGGGAATGGTAGAGCTGACTCAGCACCAGAACACTCTGATTCGAAAGCTTTCCGGCGGACAGAAAAAACGTGCCAGCATAGCAGTGGAACTTTTGGCTGATCCAAGTGTATTTTTTCTGGATGAACCAACTTCAGGGCTGGACCCGGGAACAGAGCAGAAACTGATGATCACGTTGAGTCGTCTTTCAAAAACTCAGGGAAAGACGATTGTGATGGTTACCCATACGACACAGAGCCTGGAACTCTGCGACAAGGTTATCTTTATGGGACAGGGAGGAAGACTTTGCTTCTGCGGAACTACAGAGGAAGCTAAACATTTTTTCAATACACAGAATCTGGTAGATATTTACAATATGATCACGGAAGAACCTGTGGCATGGGCACAGAAATACAGAATGGCCTCCCAGTATGAGAATTACTCGGAGAAAAACAGCAACGATAAGATCCGCAAGAGAAAGAAAACTGTTCAGGCACGGCAGCTGCCGATTCTCACACTGCGGTATATGGAACTTATGAAAAATGATCTTCAGAGGCTGGCGATTTTGTTTATACAGCCTGTTTTGATCGCATTTCTGCTGTCTATAGTGGCCAATGATAGGGTTTTTGATATTTATGAAGATACAAAATCGATCCTGTTTTCTTTAAGCTGTGCAGGAATCTGGATCGGTCTGTTTAACTCCATACAGGAAATCTGTAAAGAGCGGGTGATCCTGAAACGTGAATATATGGGAAACCTGAAACTTCACTGGTATGTGCTTTCCAAGTTTGCGGTTCAGACCTTGCTTGGATTAATACAGGCACTTTTGATCACCGGGATCTTTACATTTACTGTGGGGGCAGCAGACAAGGGAATTATCTTTTCCAATCCGTTTTTCGAAACATTTATTACCGTATGGCTGACGATCGAGTCATCCATGGCACTGGGATTTGTAATCTCATCTCTTGTAAAGAGCGGGGATAAGGCTATGACGCTGGCACCGTTTGTACTGATCATACAGCTTTTGTTTTCAGGAATCCTTTTTGAACTGAAAGGTGCAGGGGAAAAAATCTCCTATGTGACGATCAGTAAATGGTCAGTAGAAGGTCTTGGAAGTATAGCCTGTCTTAATGATCTGACGATGAAGATCCAGGAACAAATCCCTACAGCTGAACATGAATTTCAGGAGATCTTCAAGGCAACAGAAGTTCATCTGATGCAGAACTGGCTTATTCTTGGCATTATGACGATTGTATGTATGATCTTATGTATGGTTCTTTTGAGAAATGTGTCGAAAGATGGACGTTAGTTAAAAGGGGGATATTATGGGGGACAGAATCAGAGCCAATATAAGTACAATGTCCAGAGAATTTGCAGACATGAATAATCTTCAGAAAGCTGCCCAGAACAGTCTTGAGGATCTGGCAGCTGCGATCAATGCGTTGAATGGTACATGGGAAGGAATGGCGCATGATGCACTGGTCAGCCTGTTTCAGTCTGATCAGAACAGTATGCAGGAAACATTGAATACTCTTGGACAGTATATTGCAACACTTGTGGAAGCAAGGGATGAATACAGAAACTGTGAGGAACAGGTGGAAAGCCGGATCAGTTCCATACATGTCTGAACCAGAAATACAGAACAGAGAGATGAAAAGTAAGGAGGAATGGACATGGCAGGATATGGATCGCTGGGGGCAGATGCCCACATCAAAGTGCAGACAGAAGTACTTGTGGAAAAGGCAGAAGCTGCAAGGACAGCGATCTCATCCATGGAAAAACGTCTGGATGAGATCACACAGAAAGTAAATCAGATGTCGGGCTACTGGGAAGGTGAAGCTGCCGGCCAGGCAAGAACTCTTTATCAGAAACAGCAGGAAGCAATGCAGAAGATCCTTAAGCAGCTGAAAGAATATCCGGATAAACTTCTTACAATATCCGGAAATTATACAGCTGCTGAAGCGGCGAACCAGAATGAATCCGGAGCACTCAGAAATAATATTCTCTGAGAGAATGCACCGGAAATAAGTGGAGAGTGACAATATGAGCCGTTATACCATAGAAATGAACTTTGCGAAAGCCAGACAGCAGGCAAAACAGCTGGAAAATGCCGCATCCAGGCTGGAGCGGATTGCTTCCGGTAGCATGGAAGATGCAATGAATTCCATTTCCGGAAACTGGAAAGGCGAAAATGCGGGAAACTATCTGAAAAAGGCAGAGAAAGTTCAAAATGATATTCATAAAGTGAGCAAAGAGCTGAAAAATACGGCACAGGCAATCGAGAGGATCGCGAAGGTAACTTATGACGCAGAGATAGCTGCGCTGGAACTGGCTCTTAAACGAAATATATAAAGACGGTTAAGCTCTGACCGAAAAAAGGAGGAAATCTTATGGCAGAATTTCAGGTAACAGCAAGCACACTTAAACAGAAAGCAGATGAGCTGAACACATTAAACAGCAACTTTTCAAAAAAAGTCGAAGAGCTGATGGCATCTGAGAAATCTTTAAGCGGAATGTGGGAAGGCCAGGCTAAGGAAGCATTTGAGAATGCATTTAATACAGATATCGGAAAAATGGGTCAGTTCAAAAGTGCGGTAGACGAATATTACTCCAGACTGCTTACGATCATCACGCAGTATGAGCAGGCTGAGTCCAAGAATGTAAGCGTGGGAACTACAAGAAGCTACTAAAAACATCTGAAATGAGAGCTGTATAACAGTATGAGGAGGAAAATATCATGGATGGAACAATTAAAGTATCAACGCAGGAATTAAGATCTGCATCAAGCCAGTTCAGCAATTATGGAAGTGAGATCCAGAATCTTACATCCCAGATGTTATCACTGATCTCCGGCATCACAGGAACTGTATGGTCAGGTGAAGCGGCAAGTTCCTATCAGAGCAAATTTGCGGGACTGGAAGCAGACATTGCCAAGATCAATAAAATGATCCAGGAACATGTGACAGATTTAAACACCATGGCTGACGAATATGACCGTGCAGAACAGCAGGCACAGCAGGAAGCATCTGCATTGAAAAATAATATTATCTGATAAAGATAATACATGAGGTGGCGAAAGATATGGGTTATGTACTGACAATATACAGCAGGGAAATATATCAGGATTTTATACTTCCGACAATTGACAATGCAGATTATGCGATTGTACTTCAGCAGAAAATATTTTCACTTTTAGACGATGTTCTGGTAAAAATGGAGATCGTGGATGGCGAATGGCGTTTTGTTCAGGGAGAAAACTACAAAATCGTAAAAAACGGAAAAAGCTATATAAGAAAGGGTCTTCATAATGGGGAGGCACTGAACCTTGAGCTGTTTAATACGTTGAATTTTGCAGTTATGATCCAGGAGAAAACAGGTGGATTTACTGTATATAAGAAATATCTTTTGCCACCAGAAGGAAAAATTTACATCGGAAAAAACAAAGACAATCATATCTGCTATGATTCCATGGGGCTGGTTTCGGGTATTCATGCATCTATTGAGATGAATAAGATGAATTATATCTTAAGAGATATGAGCCGGAATGGAGTTTATGTAAACCATAACCGGGTGAAGCAGATGCACGTACTTCAATATGGGGATACTATTAATATCATCGGATTAAAAATGGTATTTCTGGGAAACTTTCTGGCACTTGAAAAACCAGGAGGCACTTTCCGTATCAAAGAAGATGTGATCGTACCGCTGGAAAGCGGAGACATCATGGATGCTGTGATCGCGGCAGCACCAGATCCGGTTTCCGAAAAGAAAAAGAAATATTTCAACAGAATTCCGAGAAATCTTCAGCTGATCGATGTGGAGCCATATACGATCGAAGGACCTCCGGGAAAAGATAACTCCAGAAGAACACCGTGGTATCTTACAGTGGGACCGGCTCTTACCATGGCAATCCCCATGACGCTTGGCTGTGTACTTTCCATTGTAGGAAGCGGAAATAATTCTTCAGTATTTATGTATACAGGACTTATTACCGCCTTTGGTTCTGCTGCCCTGGGTGCTGCCTGGGGAGGAGTGCGGCTGAAATACGATGCAAAAGTCCGTGTTGAGACAGAAGAACACAGAACCGCAGCATATGCGGAATATCTTACAGATATTGAGAAAAAAATACAGGATCAGTATGAAAAAGATATACAAATATTAAATAACCGCTATCCGTCCGCGGACATGATCTGTGCCCTTCGGGACAATAATTCTACACTCTGGAACCGAAATGTGACACATTCAGATTTTATGTGCCACCGTCTCGGAATCGGCGCACTGCCATTTCCGTCACCTGTGAACATTCCGCCGGAACGCTTTATGCTTTATAAAGATGCACTTGCAGACAGACCCGATGAGATCAAAAAGAAATTCGAAAAAATGCAGGATGTCCCGATCTGTGTCGATCTTCTTTCCCATTCTCTGATCGGTGTTCTTGGTGGAGCCAAAAAGCAGGGAGCTTACGAAGTGATCCGTCTTCTTCTGACGCAGATAGCAGCGGCGAACAGCTATACAGATGTGAAGATGGTGCTTACATATAACAAAAATTCACAGGCAGAACAGGAATGTTTTAAATCTTTCCGCTGGTTTCCCCATACCTGGTCCACAGACAGGAAATTCCGTTTTGTGGCAGACGAACCGGAAGAGATTGCAGATGTCTATTATGAGTTGACCCAGCTTCTCCGTGAGAGAAAAGAAGAAAAGGCATACGGGCAGACAGGAACACCCCTTCCGTTATATGTACTGGTTATCAGCGATATTTCCATGCTGAACAATGAGCTGATCAGCAAGTATGTATTTGATAACGATCCGCAGCTGGGGCTTATCACCATTATTCTTGCAGAGAAATTTGAAGATCTTCCAAACAGCTGTGAGTATATCATTGCCAATGAGCATGACGGAGGTAAATTTACAGGGGTTTATTCTGTACGTGGAGAAGAGCAGGAACGCATCAGTGTATGTTTTGATAATATTACCAATGCATCCGTGGAGAATTTTGCCCGCATGCTGTCCAATATTGAAGTAGAGGAGATACAGAACGGAGGAGAAATTCCTTCATCTGTAACCTTCTTTGACATGATGGGGATCCACAAGCTGGAAGAACTGGATGTTGCGACGAGATGGGCGAAAAACCGTACCTATGATTCCATCCGTGGACTTCTTGGAAAGAAAGCAGGAGGAAGTCTCTGCTATCTGGATGTCCATGAAAAATATCATGGACCTCACGGACTGATCGCAGGAACTACAGGTTCCGGTAAGAGTGAAACTTTACAGAGTTATATGCTTTCCCTGGCGATCAACTACAGCCCGGATGATATCGGTTTCTTTATCATTGATTACAAAGGCGGTGGAATGGCCAATCTGTTCTCAGGTCTGCCACATATGATGGGACAGATCTCCAACCTTTCCGGAAACCAGATTCATCGTGCAATGGTATCCATCAAGAGTGAAAACAGAAGACGTCAGCAGATTTTCAATGATTACGGTGTTAATAACATCAATGCCTATACGAAACTGATCAAATCCAATGAAGCCCAGATTCCGGTACCCCATCTGTTTATCATTATCGACGAGTTTGCGGAGCTGAAAAGAGAAGAGCCGGATTTCATGCGTGAGCTGATCAGTGTAGCACAGGTAGGTCGAAGCCTTGGTGTACACCTGATCCTTGCAACACAGAAACCAAGTGGTACTGTTGATGACAATATCTGGAGCAACTCCAAATTCCGTCTGTGCCTTCGTGTGCAGGACAAACAGGACAGTAATGATATGCTCCATAAACCGGATGCGGCTTACATCACACAGGCGGGTCGCGGATATCTGCAGGTAGGAAATGATGAGCTCTATGAACTGTTTCAGTCCGGCTACAGCGGAGCCCCGTACGATGAAGACGGTGGAGACAGCGGGAATGAAACTGTCCGCATGATCACGGTCCATGGAAGAACTGCCATTGTAGGAAACCGCATGAAGATGCGCAGGCAGGAAAGAGCAAAGGCATTGTGGCTGAAAAAGCTGGTAGAGGCATCTGAGCAGGTGATCGCAGATGGAAACACACCGGAACATCTTCTGAACAATCCGGTTCTTCTGAGACAGTGTGCAGAAAAAGTTACCGACATTCTTATTAAAAACAATGTGAATGTATCTAACAGTGAATCAGGCCTTCAGCGAATGGAAAACATCGTAAGGCTTTGCTGCCTGGCAGATGACAGAAGTACCGGTGGAAAAGTGGATTACATTATTCAGGAAGAAACAAAACATTCCGTCAGGATCCCGGAGACAAAACAGAAAACGCAGCTGGATGCAGTTGTGGAATATCTGGGAAAAGTTGCAAAAGAACGCGGATATGACCATGAGTTCCTTCTGTGGCTTCCTGTTCTTCCGGAAAATCTGTATTTGGAAGAACTTGCCGGATACAATGAGACTACATTTAATGCAGGTACATGGCCTGTATGGAAGAAGTGGAACTTAAAAGCACCGATCGGACTCTGTGATGATCCGGTGAACCAGGCGCAGAGAACTCTGGAAATCGATTTTGCGGCAATGGGACATCTGATCGTGATCGGTTCTGTAGGAACCGGAAAGAGTGTTTTCCTGCAGTCACTTGCATATTCCCTGATCCACAGGTATTCACCGGAATATGTGAACCTTTACTGTATTGATTTTTCCAGCAATGCAATGCGTGGATTTGAGAAATCTGCACATGTCGGTGGTGTGATGTATGAGCAGGATACAGAAAAAATTTCCAGATTTTTCAATATGCTGAGTGTTCTTATGGAAGAGCGTAAAAAGCTTTTCAAAGGTGGTAATTATGAACAGTATGTTCAGTCAATGGGCGTGAAAGTACCAGCCATATTTGTATTTATCGACCAGTATTCCAGCTTCCGTGAAAAAACCGGAAACATTTACGAAGAGCAGATGGTTCATCTTTCCAGAGACGGAGCAGCCTGCGGAATCTATCTTGTTATTTCGGCAGCCGGCTTCGGACTTACAGAGATTTCAAATAATGTAGGAAGAAATATCAAAAATGTGATCTGTCTTGAAATGGGCGACAAGTTCCAGTATATGGATCTTCTTCATACCATGCAGATCGATGTGATTCCTGAGACAGGCGTAAAAGGCCGAGGTCTTGTGAAACAGGGTGATGCAGTTCTGGAATATCAGACAGCACTTGCACTGAAGGCGGAAGATGACTATTCACGTATCGAAAAGATAGAGAGGGAGTGCCAGCGTCTGAATGCCGCATGGAACGGCAAAAAGGCAAAACAGGTACCGGTGATCCCGGATGAGCCTGTACTGGATGAATTTATGGAACTGGATACAGTAAAAGAACAGCTTCGGAGCGGACACCTTCTTCCAATTGGTTATGATGCAGATAATGCAGATCCATATGCACTGGATCTCCATAACATTTTCAGCTATCTCATTTCAGGAAAGGCGAAGACTGGAAAGAAAAATCTTCTCAGGATACTCCTGAAAGTGGGAACTCAGGCAGGAATGAAGATGTATGTGGCAGATTTTTCAGGAAAACTGAGAGATGCGGCAGCAGAGAATAATGCCGTTTATATTGATACAGACAGAAAGATGTATGATGCGTTTATGGAATGGCAGCCTGCGATCATAGGGAAAAACGGACGTAAAAAAGAAATGGAAGCAGCCGGAAACAGTGATCTTGAGATCTATCAGGAGATGGCAGAAAAAGGCCTTTACTGTATGCTGATCAGCAATCTTCCGGAATTTATCAATCACATCATGTACCCGGAGAAGGATGTACCGCTTATGGCAGGATTTCTGGAAAATATTACAGAAAAGGGTGCAGGACTGGGAATTTACTTTATTTCCGCATATACACCGGATGAGATTACAACAGTCAAAGGAAACGCGATTTATAATAATCTGGTTAAAAAGAGAGAAGGCCTGCATCTTGGCGGCAATACCGGCGCGCAGAACATTCTTAATTTTGACTATATTTCATATAAGGAACAGAATAAGATTCAGAAAACAGGAGTGGCAATGCTGCCGACAGTAGATGGAGAACTGACCTCTGCACGGCTGATCATTCCGCTTGCTGGGAAAGCAGATGCAGAAAAATGATAATTGTAGATGTATATGTACCTGTATATGAAAAGACCTATGACATGGAAGTTGATGAAGGTCTGGGAATTGCAATGGTGATAGAAGAGATGGCAACCATGGTCTGCCAGAAAGAATCCAGCAAAATTGGAGGAAATGTCAGTGAGTTATGTCTCTGTGACATACACAGTAAACAGATTCTCTCACCGGAAAGATGTCTGAGAGATTATGGAATCACAAACGGAGGCCAGTTGCTTCTGGTATAGGAGGGGAGAAATGATGGGCAATGTTATAGATGTGAATGACATCTGTGTCAACTGCATGCAGTACGTTGACAAGAATTCAAAATATTGTCCGGCATGCGGATATGAAAGAGGCATGTATGTAAATAAGCCTCATCAGCTTCCGGCCTTCACAGTACTGCAGGGAAGATATCTGATCGGAAAATGTCTTGGAGAAGGTGGCTTTGGAATTACATATCTTACTCTGGATCTTCTGAAAAATGAGAGAGTTGCAATTAAGGAACTTTTTGTGCAGGGGTTGCTTAATAGGAAGAAAGGAAAGACTGTTCTGATTGAGAACAGTCAGGAATCTATACAGTATTACCAGATCTGTAAGGACAAATTCCTTCGCGAAGCGCAGCTTCTTCATAATCTGAAAGATAAAAGAGGTGTTGTAAATTTTCTGAGTTATTTCGAAGAAAACAATACCGCCTATATTGTGATGGAATATCTGGAAGGACAGGATCTTTCGCAGTATTTGAAAGAACATAATGATAAACTTTCATTTCGTGAAACATTTCAGTTCCTGAGACCGGTAATGAAGTCACTGATCGATATGAATGAATCAGGGGTATATCACAGAGATATTGCCCCTGATAATATTCGTTATCTGAAGAATGGAAGAATGAAGATCATGGATCTGGGAGGAGCTAAATTTTCTTTTCAGGAACAGGTGAATGGCCCAAGCCGTATGGTAGCCGTAAAAAAAGGATATGCTCCGCCGGAACAGTATCAACAGGGGTATAAGATTGGTCCGTGGATGGATGTCTATGCAATGGCAGCTACTTTTTACAGATGTGTCACAGGAAAGATCCCACAGGAATCTCTTTCCAGAATGGAACAGGATCATCTGGAAAAGCCTGGTATTTTCTGTACAGACATGAATCGTGTTACAGAAGCAGTGATCATGAAAGGCCTGGCACTTCGTACAGAAGACAGATATATGGATATGAGGTCTTTTTATGAGGGACTGAAAGCTGCAAACCCTCAGCTGGCAGGGTATACAGCTGAGGTTTCTTTGAAAACTCAGCCTCCGGTTTCTGACCTACCTTCGAATAATATACTGGAGGATGACAGAAGAGAACGGGAAAAAAATAAAAAGGTTCAGAAAATAGCCATAGTCTGTATTGCTGTGCTGGTGGTAGTGACGCTGATAGGGTTCTTCCTTTAACAACAGATTTTAACAGAATGCGGATTGCGAATATCCGTTTGACAAAGTTATGGACAGAGTAGGTAGTCAATATGAAAAAAGAACAGATTCAGGTAGGATGTTATACGATCATAGGAGACCGGAACTCCCAGCAGGATACCATGCAGTATGCTAAAAAGGGAGATGATACGGTTCTTGCTGTGGTATGTGATGGCATGGGCGGTATGTCCGGTGGAGAAAGAGCCAGTAAGACTGCAATAGATGTGATTTTCAAAAAATTTGCAGATGATTTTCCATCAGATGAGATACAGTATACAGAATGGATGAAACGGTCCTTTGTGGAGGCAGATGAAGCAGTTGCCAGTCTTATGGATGAGGCGGGGAATATTCTTCATGCAGGTTCCACAGTGGTGGGTGTTCTGATAAAAAATAACAGAATGTACTGGGCAAGTGCAGGAGATAGTGTGATCTATTATATGGATGCTCAGGGACTTCATACGGTCACCAGAATGCATAATTATAATCTGAGACTGGAGCAGCTTCTGAATTCCGGAAAGATCTCGCTGGAAGAAGCAAAAAAAGAGAGCATGAATGGCCGCGGAGAAGCTCTGATCAGTTTTCTGGGGATAGGCGGACTTCCGCTGGTTGATTCAGGAAGTCAGGCAGTAGTAATGAAGCAGGGAGACATTGTGATCCTTGCAAGCGATGGTCTGTATAAAAGCCTTACAATGGTACAGATCCAGGCGATCATCGAGGAAAGCGGTGGAAACATGACTATCGCAGCAGAGCGTCTGTGTAAAGAAGCATGGAGGCTTGGTGAAGCAAAACAGGATAATACTACGGTGATCGCCGCCAGATACAATCCTGTAGTAAATATCTGAGCAGCTGATTGGAGGAAATAAAGTGAAAAGATGCATGAATTGCATGAGTGAATACAGTGAACAGAACAGCAGATGCCCCAAATGTGGATTTTCAGAAGCGGAAATGTTCAGGGCACAGAAGCTGCCGGAAGATATTTTAAAACCGGAAACTGTTTTGCAGGGAAGATTTGTAATAGGTCGTCCGCTCAGCTGTTCCGATTATTCCTTTGTATATATTGCATGGGATGGAGTGCTGCGCAGATGTGTGGTGATCCGGGAATATTTTCCAAAAGAACTTGCAAAAAGAGACGGAAGCAATGTGATCTGCAGCACAGAAAGAGAAAAGAATCTTTTTGAAAGAGGCAGAATGGATTTTGAAAGTGAAGCGCTGCGACTTCACTGCAATCAGGATATTAAACAGATCATAAATATATACAGGATCATAAAAGAAAATAACACAGTTTATGAAGTGATGGAATATTTGAAGGGTGTGTCTCTGGCAGATTTGATGGAAACAGGGTTTGAAGAGGCTGGAATTTATCCGAAAAATATATTAGATGAGCTTATAAATACGGTGAAGATCCTGCAGGCAAGAGGAATTGGACATTATAATCTTTCACCGGATAATATTTATATTACAGATACAGGAATAAAGCTTCTGGATTTCGGAGAAGCGAAATACAGGATGTATCGGGCCGCGAAGCGAAAAATCGTTAATTATCAGGAAGAATATATAGCACCGGAGGTGCTTTTATGCAGAGGTGTCCGCATGAATGCAGACCTGTATTCTGTGGGAATCCTGGAATATGAATTATATACCGGAAAAAAAGCACCGGTCAGCATTCGAAGACGGGGCAGAAAGAGAATTCTGAAAACCGGAAATGCGGAAAATGAAAAAGAGATCAATCTTCTTGCAGATCCAAATGCGGAAAGTCGGCCGGACAGCATAGAAGAATTCTGTAAAATAACTGGCAGAAATGATCAGGGGAGGGACTAACAGTGGACAGAAATGAGAAACAGAACTCTTTTCGAAATATCCAGAATTCCAGGGGATTTGACAAAAAGCTGAAGAAATATAAAACAGCATTTCATATCAGTCTGGCAGCAGCGGTGATATTTGCCGGTTCCACAGGAGCACTGGGTGTTCAGTATCTGAAAAATCAGGATACGGAGACAGAAACAAAAGAAGTAGAAACTGCATCTGCAGATAATAACAAAAACGATACCGCGGAAACGGAGAATGCAAAGGGAAAGGCGACAGATACAACTGATGAAACAAAGAAAACAACTGTAACGGAACCTCCGGAAGAGGCAGATGTAACACCGACAGGAGATTCGACAGAGACACCAACACCAGAAGTTACCAAAGAACCACCGCAGGCAGCAGAATTTGAAAAACTGTCAGAAGATCTTAAAGATAAGCTTCCGGAAAATACATCTGTTCATATTTCAGGTATTGGCAGTTATAATGGAAACAGCTATGGTGAGATTTCCGATACAGCATCAGATAAAATTACGGAATATGCGAAACTGTTTATTGTAGGAAAAGTCTATGATATCCTGGATGGAATCAGGGAGAATGCAGACGAAGTTGGGGATGGTGAAGAAACAGATCTTGCGAAGATTATTCTCGGAGCTTTGAACCGAAGCAGCGATGAAAATGCTGATGTTTATAATGATGAGAAGGAAAAATCCAGCCTGGAAATGCTTCTTCGTATTGGAGAGGGAGAAGATAAAAAGGATAAACGGAAGAAAGAAGAAGATTCAGATGGATATGTCAGTCAGGACAACAAAGACGAATATGATTCAGATATCAAAAAAGGCGTAGATCTGGTTAATGAATACATAAAGATTCAGCTGGATAACGATAAAAAAATAATAAAGCGTGACCTGACGAATACGATTACCCTTAAAGATTGTGAAACATATATGGGAAAACTGCTCACAGCGGAAAGTGACAATATCAGCAAATTATGTACCCGTCTCGGGTATGGAAACGATGATGCAGGAATTGTATCAGCGGTTCCGACAGATGAAAATATAACTAAGATCTGGATGTCCGGAGATGTGGCTGACAGCAGGAAATTAACGATTATGGGAATCTACGATGCGGCAGAAGGAAAAGGTTATATCCTCAGTACTCTTTATACAGACAGTATAGATGAAAAAGATCTCTCTTCCACAGTATATGATGCACTGATGGGAAGTACAGATCAAAGTACAGATCAAAACGACGGAGAAAAGGCGTAAATGTTTGATTTTCTAAAAAAAACATACAAAATAACATATTCCAGCATCAGCCTCGACGGAACAAGACCATATAACGAAGACAGCATTAAGATCCTGGATACAGAAAAAAGAAAACTCTTTATACTGGCAGATGGACTGGGAGGTTGCGGAAACGGAAAACTTGCCTCCCGGACAGCTGTGGACAGTGCAGCGGACACAGGAGAAAACAGTCAGGATTCCGGGGGAACTCTTCTGAAAGAAATTTTTGAAGTATCGCAGAAAGCAGTTACAGACAAAAAGGATAACCCTGAAAAAGGCATGGCAACCACTATGGTAGCCCTGATCATCGAAGGAAAAACAGCGCAGTGGGCTCATGTAGGGGATTCCAGACTGTACTGGTTTCGTAAAAACAAAGCCGGGACACACACGAAAGATCAGAGCGTTCCACAGATGCTGGTGAATATCGGGCAGATAAAAGAATCAGAAATACGCCATCATCCGGACAGAAGCACTCTGCTCCACACCATCGGATACCCGTGGGACAAAAATCCATGTGATGTGTCAGAACAGATCAGGCTTCGAAGAGGAGACGCGTTTCTGCTCTGCAGTGATGGATTCTGGGAAAATATAGAAGATGAGGAAATGGAACAGATCCTGGAAAAGAGTTCCGGCGCAGAAGACTGGTTAAAAGAAATGACAGAAACAGTAGAAAAGCATGCCGCAGATACGGATATGGATAACTACTCCGCAATCTGTGTATATGTAGAATAAAAAGCAGAGGAAGGAAAGACATGGAGCTGATAAAATGTGAGAATGGGCATTTTTATGATCTGTCGAAATATGACAGTTGCCCATACTGCAGGAAAAAGAAAGAAGAAGCTTCCCAGCTGCAGCAGAAAATATCGGCAGCTCCGGTATTTCGGGTTCAGAATGACAACATAAATGAAGCAGTGACGATGGCTATGCCGGCAGGCGGCGAACAGGAGATTTTTCTGCAGCATTCAGGAGACGGGATATCCGCAGGCGTTTCCGCTACCGATGATCAGGTTACGATGGCATTTTATACAGGAACAGGAGGCGTTTCCTGTATTACCGGCTGGCTGGTATGCGTGCAGGGACCGGAAAGAGGAAAAGACTACCGGATTTTTCACGGAATGAACTGGGCTGGCAGGGATGTGGACATGGATATTTATCTTCCGAAAGATGAGATGATCTCAAGGAGAAAACATTGTGCCATTGTTTATGACGATAAATCCAACCGTTTCTTTATTGTAGACGGCGGAGTGGGGCTTACTTATCTGAATGACCATCTTGTAAAACAGAATGAAGTTCTGAAGCTGGGAGATGTAATTACAATAGGAAAAAGTAGATTTGAGTTTGTACCATTTTGCAGGGAGGGACATCAGTGGAGTTGAAAAAGAAAAAAATAATGGCAGCTATTGCGGCAGTATTCTGGTGCGTTCTGCTCAGTATAACACCTGTATTTGCAGCAGGAGATGATTACAGGATCGAGCAGCTGTATATCAATATGCCGGATGTAACTGCATATTACCGGAGTTCACAGGGCGACAGTGATCTGGAAGCATACCTTGGCGGTGAGAAATTAAGTCTGAAGGATGTAGAGAATTTTGAAAAAACAGGGGAAGCTGTTGAATATTACATATTGGTAGATATTTCCAGTTCCCTGCCGCAGGAACGTTTTGTAGATATCAAAGCAGCTCTGACACAGTTCCATTCTGAATTAAGAGAAAACGACAGTATGGTCTTAATAACTTTCGGAAATGAAGTGAAACAGATCCTGAATGGAACGGAAGATCAGGATACAGCTGCAGCTGCGATCAGTGCACTGAACAATGACAATGGCAATACAGTATTATTTGATGCGATCAATACAGCAGCAGATATGATCTGGAAAGAGGGAGCAAGTTCTGAAAAGCGAAGGATCATTACCGTGATCTCTGACGGAAAAGACTGTGCAGACGATACAAGAAGCGCGGAAAGTACAGAAAGCACATTAAAATCCAGAGGAATTCCTATTTATACCATGGCGATGGAAAACATCGAGGGAGATTCAGAAGTAGAAACCCAGAATTACCGGGGAAAATTTGCTGCGATGGCCAGGGATACAGGCGGTGTGCCATGGACAGTTTCCAGCGGACAGAACACTCTTGACGGCCTGCATACGATCAGGGACGCAGTCATGAGCAGCTACCGGGCCAGATTTACAGCATCCAGCAACCGGGTAAGCAACAAGAAAGAAGATTTTGTTCTGAAATTCTTAAGTGCAGGAAATATGTCAGATACCTGTTCCGTTCTGGTGAGCAGAGGACAGAAAGATGATACTGCACCGGAGATCCAGTCAATAGAAAGCAAAAAAGCAAACAGTATTTCCATCACATTCAGCAAACCTGTAGAAAATGCAAAAGAAGCAGGAAATTACAGCGTGACCAGAGATGGGGAAGCTGTTCCTGTGAAACAGGTAGTTGCAGGAGAAAATTCTGCAACAGAGATCACGCTTTTGTTTGACGAAGATCTTTATGAAGCAGATTATGTGATCAAACTTAAAAACATCACAGATCAGTCAAATGAGAAAAATGCTCTTGTGCAGAACGAGATAAAATTATCAACAGACTGGCCGAAGCCAAAAGCATCAGTTATCGAAATGATCCTGAAATGGTGGCCACTGGTACTGACTGCTGTATTTGTGATCCTGATCGTGGTTGTAGTGATTGTTCTTCGGAATATCAGAAAAAAGAAAAATGTACTGATCATCGATGACCAGGTAGTCAGAGCTGATGAAGTGGAAGAACGGAAACATATCCGCATGGATCAGACAGCAGGCAAAAATATCGTGATCTCCATCAGCAATGGAAGAGATATGCCAAAGAGAATGGAATATGTTCTTAAGGGAAGCGCAATCATTGGAAGAGCAGCAGAATGTGATATTTACTGTGATGATCCGATGATGTCGAAACAGCATTTTGCACTGGAAGACATGAATGGAAATATTTTTATCTATGATCTTCAGAGCAAAAATGGAACGAGAGTCAATGGAATGCCGGTGAAAGAAAAATATCCGCTGCATTCCGGTGATGAAATAAAAGCAGGAAACCTGAAATTCAGGATCGAATGGAACCAGGGAGGGAAAAAAGTATGAGCTATGAGTACAGAAAGCTGAATGATCAGAGGAGAATGTGGAAATACATTGTGTTTGGAATCCTTACATTGGGTATTTACCCGCTTATTCTTATGTACACTATGAACAATGATATTAACACGGCCTGCAATGCTGTGCAGGATGAAGATGAGTATAAATCGCCAAATTATATTATCGTTATTCTGCTGAGTATTATTACTCTTGGTATTTATCATTTTTTCTGGTATTATAAGCAAGGTAATCGTATACAGCATGTTGGTGCCAAGTATGGAATAATGATCGATGAGAAAGGAAGCACCTATCTTTTATGGATAATAGCAGGCGCATTTCTGTTTGGTATTGGACCTTATGTTGCTATTTATCTGCTGATCAACAATTCAAACAGAATCTGTAAGGCATATAACAGCAGGGAAGAGAGTATACCGGGAAATATTGTAGATCCTGATCCGGTTTATCCGAATCATTCAGTATCCGGACCGGGCAGTGAGACAGTGAAACTTGAATCTGGAAATCTTGGAATCAGGGATGATGAGCCAACAACAGGAATGAAAGCGATAGGAACACTTCGTTTTATAAAAGGTAATTTCAGCGGAAATGAGATTGATATTAAATCACAGCAGGAAATTATGATAGGAAGAAGCAGTCAGCAATGTCAGATCATTTTGACAGAGCAGGATATCAGCCGAAAGCATTGTTCTGTTAAATACGAATGTATGGGAAGTACAGGTGCTTATTATGTAACAGATTATTCAACATTTGGTGTTGTTGTTAATGATTCACAGAAACTGGAAAAAGGTGTAACCCAGAAACTTCCAAGGGGAACAAAACTTACTCTTGGACAGGGAAGCAATGAGATGATCTTAGGCTAAAAGGAGGGAATAAAGATGGGAGCAAAATTAACACAGTGCCCGAATGGACATTATTATGATTCTGAACAGTATACAAAGTGTCCATATTGCCAGAATACAGGCAATAATGCTTTTGATGATACAGACAGAGTAACTGATTCATTTATACCTGCGTCAAATTCAGGATTTGGTTTTGGTGGAAACAATGCCAGAACCATGCCGATCGGTCACATTTCTGATCCGGCACCTGCAGGCCATTTTGGAAAAACTTCTGATGAAGGAGCAACCCGTCCGCTGAATCAGCAGGGCAATGCGAATGCAATGTATAAAGATGCTTATGATGAGGGAAAGACGGTACCATATTTTGGCGGTTTTCCGGATTCTTCCGATGTTCCAACTGGAAATAATACAGCATCAGGAGATTCATTTTCGGGAAATGTAAAAAATCCGAAACCAGTTGTAGGATGGCTTGTATGTATTGAGGGAACGAATTATGGATATAGTTTCTGTCTGTATGCAGGCAAGAATTTTGTGGGCAGAGCTTCTGATATGGATATCTGCCTTAAGGGAGATGACAGCGTGTCACGTACAAAACATGCTATCATTACATATGAACCAAGAGAAAGAAAGTTTTTTGCTCAGCCGGGTGAGTCACATGAACTGTTTTATGTAAATGATAACGTAGTTTTGACGAGTGCAGAATTGAAAGACAGGGATGAAATATCTGTGGGAAAAACAAAATTGGTGTTTGTTCCATTCTGTGACTCAAAATATGGATGGGATAAATGAAAGAAAAAAATAAACTGAAAATTGCTGTCGCAACTCACAAAAGATTTCAAATGCCGAAACAGACAGGATATTTTCCCTTACATGTAGGAAAAAGCAGACATACGCAGAAACTTGCAGAATATATAGGGGATGATACAGGAGACAACATTTCAGATAAAAATCCATTTTTCTGCGAGCTGACAGGATTATACTGGTTGTGGAAAAATACAGATTCGGAATATGTAGGAATGGTTCATTACCGCAGATATTTCCGATCATTAAAGATGCATCACGGAAAGAACCGTATGAATTATATTTTGCAGGAGCCGGAAGTACTTCGGCTCCTGCAAAAATATGATATTATACTTCCGAAAAAAAGACATTATATAATAGAAACATTATATACGCATTATTCTCATACGCATTATGTGGAACATCTGGATTGTATGAGAAATATTTTGAAGGAAAAAGAAAACTCTTATGTACCGGCTTTTGACAAGGTCATGAAGAGAAGAAGTGCACATATGTACAATATGTTCATTGCGAAAAGAGAAATCTGCGATGCATATTGTGAATGGCTTTTTCCGCTTCTGCTGGAACTGGAAGAAAGGATAGATCTGGATTCCTATGATCCATATCAGGCAAGACTGATCGGCAGGGTGGGAGAACTTCTATTGGATGTATGGATCACAAAGAACCATATCCGGTATTGTGAAGTTCCGGTCCTCTACATGGAAAAAATCAACTGGATACATAAAGGAAAGGCGTTTCTGAAAGCGAAATTTTTAGGAGAAAAGTATGATTCAAGTTTCTGATACAGATCTCAGTATTATTGTTCCGGTATATCAAGCTTCCGAAGAGCTTCTTCTTCGTTGTCTGAAAAGTGTACAGGAGATTCCGAACCTCACGAGAGAAGTAATTCTGGTAGCAGATGGAAAGGATCAGACCGCCTGCTTCAGTCAGACTGTGCGGGAATTTTCAGAAACATCAGATTTTCAGATCTGTTTCCTGGAGAAGGAACATGAGGGTGTTTCTGCTGCAAGAAATTATGGACTGAGCCATGCACATGGAACCTGGATCTTTTTTATGGATGCAGATGATTACATCTGTGGAGAAGCTTTTGAAAAGGTCTGTCCCATGCTCAAAAAAGAGGCTGCGGATCTGGCTGTCATGGATTATTCCATGGTACAGGGCGCGGAATGCAGACGCCATTATTATAAAAAAGAAAAGGAAAGTATAGATCTGTCCCGTTTTCAGGCAGATATCCTGAAGCCTCAGTCCGGAGCTGGCTTTGTCTGGGCCAAGCTTTACCGCAGAAAGTGGCTTGAAGAATCGGGAATCCGTTTTGATACGGAGCTGTCAGCAGCAGAAGATGCGGAATTTATGATTGCTGCGGCGTTGAAAAAACCAAGGATCATAAATGTACCGTATAACAGCTATTATTACTGCTACAATCCGGAGTCAGCAGTTCACAGCTTCCGTCAGGATTATGCAGACCGTTATATCAGCGGAATGAAAAAGATAAAAGCTGACCTGGAGAATGCGGATATGATGAAAAATCTGCAGGATGAATATGACAGCTGCGTTTTGTATCACCTTCTTTTAATTGCAGTGAATTTTTCTTTCCATCCGGAGAATCCGACAGTAGGAAAAAAAAAAATTAAAGAGTTTCAGATGCTTACCAGACAGGAGATTTTTAAGGAATCCCTGAAAAATGTCCACCCTGAAAATTTTTCAGCTACAAGAAAGGTAACACTGATCTGTATTCAGCTTCATTTATACAGGATCGTGCAGATGATCGCACGGATAAGACACAGACAGCGCGGAAGATGAGGAAACAGAATTATGCATAAGATACTGGTATTTGGAATGACAGAAAATCCAGGAGGAGTAGAAAGCTTTCTGTACAATTATATATCAGAAATGGATCCGAAAGATTTCCAGTTTGATTTTTTATGTAATTCCTATGAGAAAGTAGCATATGAAGAAAAGCTTATAAAGAGAGGCTGCAAGATGATCCATTTTACAGCCAGAAGCAAAAATTACAGAAAATATAAACAGGAGATCCTGAAATTCTTCAGTGACCACGGAAAAGAATATGAATGTATCTGGGTCAATGTAAGCAGTCTGGCAAATATTGATTATTTGAAATATGCCAAAAAATATGGAATCCCGAAGCGTATCATCCACAGCCACAACTCAAAAAACATGGATTCCTGGCTGCGTGGAGAAGTTCATCATCTGAATCGTCTTGTAATCGAAAAATTTGCCACAGATTTCTGGGCCTGTTCAGAAGCTGCTTCAGACTGGTTTTATAAAGACTCTCTTAAAAGCAAAGTACGCATTATCCATAATGCGATCTCAACAGAGAGAATGCAGTATGATCCGGGAAAACGCCAGCAGTTAAGAGAAAAACTGGGATTTCAGGATGCTTATATTATGGGAAATGTGGGAAGACTGCATTTTCAGAAAAACCAGGAATTTCTGCTGAAGATTTTTGCAGGTACTGTAAATAAAATAGAAAACGCCCGTCTTGTTCTTGTAGGACAGGGAGAAGATGAGGAGAAGTTAAAGAATCTTGCAACAGAACTTGGAATTGAAAAATATATATACTGGGCAGGTGTGCAGAAGGATATCTGCCAGTGGCTCAGTGCCTTTGATCTTTTTGTTTTTCCGTCATTGTTTGAAGGGGCACCGATCGCAGCATTGGAAGCGCAGGCAAACGGACTGCCCATGCTCATGTCAGAACAGGCCGTACCGGAGACATGTGTGCTGAATGGAAATTGCAGGCGTATTTCCTTGGAGGCACCTGAAGAAAAATGGACAGATGAACTGCTTTATATGGTCGAACATGGAAAAAGAGAAGAAGCGGCCGTGATCCGGAAGAATTTTGAGAATGGTGGTTATGACATTCATACGGAGGTAAAGAAAATTGAAAAACTTCTGTGTTATTGAAAAAAACAGCCGGGAAAATCATGCCGGTTCCAAGGCCAGAAATGATGTGGCTGAGATTCTGGAAAGGTGTGGGTATACACCGATCTGCGTACATCACAGTGAAGAAAAAGGGACCATAGATAAATTAAAAATGTCAGCTCTGACTTTGGCTGACTGGAATCATGTCAGCAAAGTGACCGGGCACAGCAGCAGGATCATCATACAGTATCCTCTGGCAATGTATCCGAAGGTCAGTCGCCTTGCAGTACCTTTTGTGCGCAGGATGAAAAAGAAAAATGTGAAGATCATTCTTCTTATCCATGATCTGGAAAGTCTCAGAGGACTTGATTTTGAATCAGAAAGGGAATTTCTGGAGCTTGCGGATGAAGTGATCGTCCATAATGAAAAAATGAAGCAATATCTTCTGGAAAAAGGATATCATTTTCAGAAGATATATATACTGGGATTTTTTGATTATTTAATACCGGAGTTCAGAGCTGAGGCAGAAAGAAACCGTTATGAGATTGCAGTTGCGGGAAATCTGAAACCTGAAAAATGTGGATTTTTGAATGAACTTACACAGATTAAAGGAAACCTGGAGTATCATTTGTATGGTCCGAATTATAAAGAAGAAAAAAAAGATCCCAGAGTAGTTTACGAAGGACAGTACACTCCGGAACAGCTCCCGTCAGTTATGAAAGAAGGCTGGGGACTTGTCTGGGACGGTGGAAGTATTCATGAATGTGAAGGGACATTTGGCGGTTACCTGAAATTTAATAATCCTCATAAAGCATCGTTATATCTGGCAAGCGGGATTCCGGTGATCATATGGGACCAGGCTGCTATTGCACCATGGATACGGGAACAGAAATTAGGGATTACTGTCAAAAGTTTGCAGGAGATTCCTGGTATTATAGATAAGATGAGTGAAGGGGAATACCAGGAGCTGATTGAAAATGTAAGGAGAACAGGAATGCACCTCAGGGAAGGCAGATCCCTGAGAAAGATTACAGATGAGATAGAAAGTAATGAACGATAACAGCACAAAAATAAGAAAAAAATTATTTTACACAGGCCTTTTTCTATATTGTGTTCCGACCATTCTGCAGACAACCTTGTTGGTGGAGAATTCGTATTTCAGCGAATTGTTTGTCTGGCTGAGGTATATTGCTTTTGGCCTGGGAATTGTTTTGATTGCAGAAGAACAGGTCATATGGGAAAGAGGAAGAAAATTTCATCTGGAATTTTCAGATATCCGGAGAAGCATATGGTGCTTTGCGATTCTGGCTGTTGCAGGGATCAGTTCTCTGATTTCCGATGACCGCTCGTTTCTGGCCTGCATAATATTCATTATGGCATCCGGCGGTATGGATCTGGATAAGATTGTGAAATCTGTTTTTGCTATGCTGACAGGAACCGTACTTCTGACTGTAGGATTATGTAAAGTCGGACTGATCGAAGATCTTATGTTTAAAAGGCAGGATATCCCGATACGTCATGCGCTGGGATTCAATTATCCAAGTACCGTAATGTCATATCTGTTTTTTGCAGTTGCGCTTTACTGCTGGATCAGAAAAATGAAGTGTTCCCTGATTGAATTTTTGATGATCGAGGTTTTGAATGTTATTCTTTTTAAGCTGACGGATTCAAGATTTGGTTTTCTTATGACTGCTGTAATGACTGTCGGAGTATATGTTTATATGCTTATCCGGAGAAAATATCCGGAAAGCGATATTTTCCGGAACAGGATCATAGGATTCCTGGCTGATGGTTTCGGGATTTTTATGACGATAGTTACAGCTGCGCTTTGTGCAGTGTTTCAGACTGGTTTCGGACAGTTCATGAACAGATTACTGACAAAGAGAATTCAGTATATGGTGTCCGGGTTCCGCAATTATGGTGTTCACTTATTTGGAAAGAATATAGAATGGATCGGATTCGGTGGTTCAGATAATACGGACAGCCTTCTGGCCAGCTATAATTTTGTAGATAATTCTTATGTCCGGATTCTTATGAATTATGGTGTTCTGACATTTATACTGACACTTATTATACTTGTGGTTATTTGCAGGGCTGTTCGGCAGCAGTATTCAGACGGAAGGATCTTTCTGATTCTTTGCGTACTTTTGTACTGTTTCATAGAACCCCGGCTTACAGATATTTATGTAAATCCGTTTCTGTTTGCGGCAGCACCGTTTATCAGAGGAACATTTTTAGGAAAAGAGAAGCGGAAGAGATGATGGAAGAAAAAGAAAGCAACATATTTTTTAAAGTTTTGAAAGGAATCGGAGTTGTTCTGAGTGTAGTGTTCGTGTTTGTGGCAGTGCTTGTCACCTGTGCAGCAAAGTGGGCACTGAAAACCTGGAATCATCTTACTGCGGACGAGCTTCTGTTTCATCTGCGCGCACCATTGCAGGGTACTAATCAGGCAATGATCGATGAGTTTATAAAAAAATGTACAGTTCCTGCAGTGATAATTGCCGTTGCTGCTGCTGTGATCCTGGCAGTTTCAGCTGCGATGAAAAAACGCCGTATTTTTCGGGGCTTTTGTATAGTCATATGGTTAGTTTCGGCAGGAATTACCACATTTTCTGCGGTAACGTTCTGGAAAAGCATAGATTTTGGATCTTATCTCAGCAAGCAGGGACAGTATTCAGAACTGATTGACGGATTTTATGTAGATCCTGACAGCGTAGATATCAGATTTCCCGAAAAAAAACGAAATCTTGTATATATATACATGGAATCCATGGAAACAACTTATACAGACAAAGAAAACGGGGGCGGTTTTCAGGATGATTATATCCCGGAGCTTACCGATCTTGCACAGAAGAACGAAGATTTTTCCGGCACAGATAAAAAACTTAACGGCGGTTATGTTGTTCCGGGAACAGGTTTTACTATGGGAGCTATTTTTGGACAGTCTTCAGGCATACCGTTAAAGACTTCTATCGATGCAAATGAGATGGACACAAGAAGCAGTTTTTTTTCGAACACTGTGACACTTGGGGATATCCTCGGGCAGCAGGGATACAAACAGGTATTTATTCTTGGGTCAGAAGCTGCTTTTGCAGGAAAAGACCATTTCTTCAAACAACATGGAAATTTTGATATAATAGATTACAATAATGCGAAAGAGCAGAAACTGATCCCGGAAGATTATAAAGTCTGGTGGGGATTTGAAGACAGACGTTCTTTTGCGTTCGCGAAAGAGAAAATGCAGGAGCTGTCTCAGAGCGGACAGCCATTCAATATAAGTATACTTACTGTTGACACACATTTTGAAGATGGATATGTCTGTGAATTATGTAAAGATCAATGGGAGGGAAATCAGTATGCAAATGTGATCTCCTGTTCAAGCAGACAGATCAGTGAGTTTGTAGACTGGATCAGACAGCAGGATTTTTATGAAGATACAACGATCGTTCTTGTCGGAGACCATACAACTATGGATTCTGATTTCTGTGATTCTGTTTCCGGGGATTACGAAAGAAGAGTATATACTGCGTTTATTAACTCGGCTGTGAAACCACAGCAGGAAGATAAAAGAGAATATACATTGCTGGATTATTTTCCGACAACACTGGCTGCACTGGGTGCAGAAATCGATGGAAACCGTCTGGGGCTGGGAACCAATCTGTTTTCCTATGAACAGACGCTGGTTGAACGTTTCGGGCTTAGTACAGTGGACGATGAATTGGAGAAAAAATCCCGTTTTATGGAAAAAATGGAAAAACAGGATGAATAGTATCCGCAGAAAGGAAAAGGAAGGAGAAATATACTATGGATTTTTCAAGATTATGTATTAACTGTATGAAAGAAAAGGATCCGGAGCAGAATATATGTCCCCATTGTCATTTTGACCAGAGTACATATACTATGCCGCCGTATGTTTTATCACCATATACTGTGCTGAATGGAAGGTATCTGGTAGGAAAGGTTCTTGGAAAAGGAGGATTTGGAATTACTTATATTGCAATGGATATGATGCTTGAGCGAGTTGTGGCTATCAAGGAGTTTTTTGTCCAGGGATATATGTACAGAGATAACAGTACATCCACTTCTATATCAGTAAGTACCAATGCAGGTGATTCACAGGAACAGTATTACCAGCTTAATCGTGAAAAATTCGAGAGAGAAGCCAAGATCATAGCACATCTGGATAATCTTACCGGAATTGTAAAAGTTTATGATTTCTTTTATGAGAACGATACCGTTTATATGGTACTGGAATATCTGGACGGGATCAACCTTAAAGAATATGTAAAAGAACACGGCGGAAAACTCAGTGTAAATGAAGTGATTTCAAAACTGGATTCTGTTATGGAATCTCTGCAGAATCTTCATGAACATGGAATCCTTCACAGAGATATCAGTCCGGATAACATGATGGTTATGGGAGATGGTTCTCTGAAGCTTCTTGATTTTGGAGGCGCGAAGATACAGGCAAATACAGGCCTGAGCAATATGGTCATAGCAAAAAAAGGCTATACACCGATCGAGCAGTACCATACAGATGGAAACCAGGGCGCATGGACAGATGTTTATGCAATGGCAGCTACCATTTATTACTGTATTACAGGGCAGGTTCCGGAGGAATCTATCCAGCGTGTGGAAAAAGATACATTGAAAAAACCTTCAGAGCTGGGGGCTGCTATGCCGGGGAAACAGGAAGAAGTTCTTTTAAAAGCCCTTGCTGTCAGAGGACAGGACAGATACCGTTCTATGGAAGAATTCCGAAGTGAACTTATCAAGTCAGAAAAAGAACGGAAAAAAGAATCTCCGAAAGAAAAGAAAGTATTTACCGGTGTGGCTGTAGCAGCAGTTGCTGTCGGAATTATTGCAGGTGCAGGCTTTGGAGGAGCCAAAGGTCAGCAGCCCTCTCTTGACGTCAGGAGCATTCCGGAACAGCTGGATGAAAACACTGCTTTTACAGAGACTGATCCTCTTGTGATTAAGGGAAACAATCTCGGTGCAGTAGACAGCCTGTATCTGAACAATAAAAAGATCGAAAACCTGAAGATCGTGGAGAAATCCAGCAAAGAGCTTAAAGTTGCTTTTTCTGTACCATCAGAGACCGGAGAACTTTCTTTTTATGCGAAATCTCACTTTATGGGAATCTTTTCTTCTTCATCAGATAAGGCAGACATTGAAATATATGATTCTCAGATCAAAGTTCCAAAGATTACGGAACTGGTAAAGAATGGAAGAAGCATCAGCGGCGAGTCAATTCGTATGAAAGAAGCATTTACGCTGGGAATTAAAGCATCAGATCTGCCGGAAAATGCCGTTGTTTATGTAAATGGACAAGAATTAAAAGACGGCAAGGTCAAAGACGGAGTTCTGAATGTACAGGTTGATGATAAACTTATTGCAGAGATCAATAAAGCAAAGAAGATTACAGTACAGATCTGCCCACAGACAAAAGAAGGGCATGCGACTTCAGTTAAGAGTGATGCGGTGGAGAAGGAAGTTTATGAGAGACTGGTAGATAATTCCTGGGTGAATGATTTCCAGGGAGATGTATATCAGATCGTAAACATTGCCGGAATTGACAATACAAAAGAAGCAGTAAATGCAAAACTGGATGATCTTTATGATCAGGGTGTACGTTATGTGAAATACAGTCAGCAGTATGGAATCGATCTGAAGATTATCACAGATTATATTAAAACAAAAGATGATATGAAACTGGTTGTGGATCTTACAGGAGAGGCTGAGAGACAGAAAATATACAATGTGCTCAGAGAGGACGGAGATATCCTGTCTGTGATCGGAGTTGTTGACAGTCCAGCAACGTTTGAGGAATGGAGCAGTATAAACAAGGCACAGGATATGCTTCGGATATTATTCATGGCAGATAATGACGGTATGACTTTACAGCAGTCACTGGATTACTGGAAACGTTATAATATCCGTGCAATAGGTTTTAATATGGACAGCTACTGGAGCAGTACAGATTTGAGAAATGAAGATAAAATAAGAGAATGTAATTTTTCATTCTTTTGTGAAGCTGCCGGGAATGATCTGGAAGCAGATTATCTGAAAAATCCTGAGGAGTATTCAGATGATGGATCAGATATAAAAGGTGTTACAGGATTTATGACAATAGTCGGCACTCCAAATTACTGTAAACAGATAGCAGGATCTCTGAATAAGGCAAAATATTTCCGTGATGCATCTGATGGTTCCGCAATGAAAGATTATTTGAACGCATTGAAAAACTCCGGTTATACCGTAATGTTTGCTGCAAAAGACGACAGCAAAGAAATTGATAATATAGCAGGCGAACTGAATGCACTGGGACTTCATAGTACAGTCCTTGGAGCTGATGAGGCATTCCGAAACGGATATGTTGCTGTGGTAAAAACAAACGCAGATGGCAGTAAACCGAAACTGGTTCTGGAACAGAGCAAGTCTTCAGAGGACGGAGTACCGCTGGAAGCTGATTATACAGCAGATAACGGACGAGTATTCCACCTTAAGAGCAACGGAAGGAAAAATGACAATGATGATGCATCGCCGGTAGCAGAGATTTTCTGCGGTACAGCACAGTACGCACCAAATGAAGCAGGCCTTAACATAGTTGTTTATGATGAAAAAAATGACTGCATTGTAGACAGGATCTGGTATGATGCATGGAATAACCAGGGAAATGATAATCCGCCAATTTCCAAAAATCATGGAAAAGAATGGATCTCACTGAAATATCTGGACAAAAAAGAAGAAAGAAAACAGCAGATCATAGATTACTTTAATGTGCTTGCAGAAAATAAAGATAATCTTATGATCGCCATGGCTGTAGGAGATGATGGAACAATCAATATGGATGCGGATATCCAGGCAGCACTGAGCAAGATTGGTGTGACTGCGGCATTTGACGGAAAGGATGGCTTACAGAAGAGCTATGCAGGTCTGTTTGCAGATGATCTTGGAGAGATCAGTTATACGAACGGATCAAATGATGCATTTTCTGATATGAAGATCACATTAAATGACTTCAGCTATGATGGCCATACATTTAATATTGTCAGTGAGGGCCACGGACTGGAAGATTCCCTTGCACAGATTATTATGGACGATCAGGAAATGACGAACAGTCTGAGAGGATTACATATTCTTGTTTATGATAAGAGTACACATCAGCCGGTCAATTACAGCTGGATCGACTGCTATGACAATCTGAAATTCAATTCAATTGATCTAACAGCACAGAATGATTAAAAATGAAAAATATTTTTGAAAATATGTATTTGTTGTACTTCGGACTGATCACAGCGATGGCATTTAAAGATACTACGATGTGTCCCTATGGATGGACAGATACACAGCTTTATCTGGTATTTCTCTTTGGGATTTTGGTGGTATTTGCGAAAGCGGCCAGTGATCAGTCCTGGAAATGGTACGAAATTATACTTGCGGCAGCAGTGGCAGCAGTGCTGTCTCTCAGCTGGCATCATTACATGCGAAGATATATATTAGAACTTGTAGTTCTGATCATCGGGGCACGAGGTGTGGATTCTGGCAGAGTGATCAAAGTTTTTCTGGCAGTGTCCACTGGGTGTGTGCTGATTACAATGACAGCGGCACTGACAGGAAAAATTGAAAATCTTGTTTATGTGCAGAAAGAGCGGGGAGGCATTACCAGAATCGCTTTTGGGGGAATTTATCCTACAGATTTTTCTGCGCACATATTTTTTACAGCAGCCTGTTATCTGTGGCTCAGGATTCGGAATATCCGATACAGAGACTTGGTACTGACGGCAGCACTGGGAGCATTTTGCATGCATTTCTGCGGGGCGAGAACAAGTGCACTGGGACTTTGGATCCTGACATTATTTTTCCTGTTAAAGAAAAAAAATATATTGAAAGAAAATAAAAAAATTCAGTATATCAGCTGCTTCTGTATGCCAGTCTGCGCTGCTGGTTCGATATTGCTTGCATTGTTTTACAGACAGGATATTGGCTGGATGAAAATGCTTGATAAAATTTTAAATACGCGGTTATCACAGGGACATGAGGGATTTCAGAGATATTCTATTCCGTGGCTTGGACAGGAAGTACTTATGAAAGGAAACGGCGGTTCTGTCCATATAGGAAAAGATATGGGATATTTTTTCCTGGATTCCTCTTATATCAATATTCTTTTACAGTACGGGATCCTGGTGCTGGCACTGCTTATGGTATTATCCGTGTATATTATGTTCCGGCTGATGAATGCAGGAATGTCCGGCAGAATGCTTATTCTGGCAGTTGTTTCCCTTTGCTGCGTTATGGAACAGCATCTTATGGAGATCGCATATAATCCTTTCTGGCTGATTGCAATGACGGGAATAATGATATCTGACAGGAAAGAAAACGCATTTATGGAGGAAAAGGCAAAGCAATGAGAGAAATTCATAATATTGCAATATTTGGACATAAGAGAATTCCTTCTAGGGAAGGCGGAGTTGAAATTGTTGTTGAAGAACTGGGCACACGTCTGGTTCAGAATGGTTATCATGTAACCTGTTTTAACAGAAAAGGTCATCACGTCAGTGGGGCACAATTCGACAAAAAAGCAGTACATGAATATAAAGGGATTGATATACAGTATGTTTTTACCATTGAAAAAAAGGGGTTTGCAGCATTAACAGCGTCATTTTTTGCCGCATTGCGGACTGCTTTCGGAAAATATGATGTAGTTCACATCCATGCGGAAGGACCGGCTTTTTTCTGCTGGCTGCCCAAACTTTTCGGAAAAAGAGTTGTCTGTACCATCCATGGGATAGACTGGGCCCGTGAAAAATGGAATAACGGCATTGCCTCAAAGTTTATCCACATGGGAGAAAGAAGTGCTGTCCGCTATGCGGATGAAATTATCGTTTTGAACAAAGGTGAGCAGAAATACTTCTGGAAACAATACAGAAGAAAAACCTGGCTGATTCCCAACGGTGTTAATCGGCCGGTTCTCAGAAAGGCAAAACTTATTTCCGAAAAATGGGGACTGGAAAAAGATAATTACATTCTTTTTCTTGGACGTATCGTACCGGAAAAAGGACTGCGTTATCTGATCGAAAGTTTTGAAAAAGTAAAAACAGACAAAAAACTGGTTATTGCCGGAGGAGTAAGTGATACCGGAGAATTTCTGGAGGAACTAAAAGAGCAGGCAGCCGGTAATGACAGAATTATTTTTACAGGTTTTATACAGGGAAGACTGTTGGGAGAACTTTACAGTAATGCATATATTTATACATTACCCAGTGACCTGGAAGGCATGCCTTTAAGCCTGATGGAAGCAATGAGTTACGGAAACTGCTGTTTAACATCAGATATTTCGGGATGCACAGGTGTAATAGAGGACTGCGGTGTAACTTTTCACAAGGGAGATGTGAATGACCTGAAGAATAAACTTCAGTATCTTTGCGATTATGCAGAAGAAGTAAAAAAATATAAAGAAAGATCATCAGATTTTATATGCGGCAAATATGACTGGGACCGTATCGTTCAGGAAACCATAAAGTTATACAAAGGATGAATGAGGAATCAGACGTGAGAAATACAGACAAAAACAGATCCGCGACTTATAATTTTATAATGAATGTAATTCTTACAGGAAGCAATATCCTGTTTCCGCTCCTTACATATCCATATGCCTCCAGAATTTTGAAACCATATGGAATGGGAATGGTAAGTTTTGCAAATGCAGTGATCACATATTTTACCATGTTTGCGCAGCTGGGTATTCCAACATATGGAATACGTGTATGTGCAAAGGTAAGAGATGACCGCGAAAAATTAAGCCGTACAGTACAGGAGATACTTATTATCAATATGGTTACATGTTTCCTGTCATATGCTGCATTTTTTGTTGCAGTATTCTGCAATGCAAGACTTCGCCAGGAAAAAACGCTGTTTCTTGTTATGAGCGTGCTGATATTTTTTAATACTCTTGGTGTGGAGTGGTTGTATAAAGGACTGGAACAGTATACTTATATTACAGTACGCTCCATTATTTTTAAATTTATCGCATTCGTATGTATTTTTGTATTTGTACATAACAGTGACGATTATGTAGTTTATGGTTTTCTTACCGTGCTTGCATTGGTAGGTTCCAATGCCATGAATTTTATTAATCTCCATAAGATGATATCAGTTTGTCCCACAGGAAATTATCATTTCCGGCAGCATATGAAACCGATCCTGGTTTTTTTCGGAATGTCCATTGCGACTACGATCTATACAAATATGGACAGTGTTATGCTTGGTTTTATCAAAGGAGCAGACGAGAACGGCTGTTATGATGCAGCTGTAAAGATCAAAAATATCCTTGTCAGTGTAGTAACTTCACTGGGAACCGTTCTGCTTCCGAGAGTTTCCTATCACTGGGAAAAAGGAAACAAAAAAGAATTCTGGACACTGGCAAAAAAAGCAGCAGCTTTTGAGATCATAGCAGGAGGATCACTGGCAGTATTTTTTATTATATTTGCTCAGCCGACGATCTATCTGGTATCCGGAAAACTTTTCGAGAGAGCGATCCTGCCGATGGAGATCATTATGCCAACGCTGTTTCTGATCGGACTTAGCAATATTACAGGAATACAGATCCTGATTCCTATGGGAAAAGAAAAATATGTACTGTATTCAGAGATTGCAGGGGCAATCGTTAATTTGATCGTGAACGCGGTCCTGATTCCGCGGCTTGGAGCTTCAGGAGCAGCGATCGGCACAGTATCCGCAGAATTTATCGTTCTGATTTATCAGATGTGTGTTCTGAGAAAAGATCTGGGAAAACTTTTTAAAGGAATACAGATCTGGAAGATCATTACCGCAATTGGGCTGGCGGTACTGGCTTCGCTTGCAGTCCGCCGAAGCAGTCTTCCGGTATTTCTGAGTCTGCTTGCAGGAGGAATCTTTTTCTTTGCAGTGTATGGGATCGTGCTATTGATCCTCAGAGAATCTGTAGTGTGGGAATACTGGAATACAGGAAAGTCATATATAAATAAATTTTTGAAAAACAGGCACTGAATCCAGGAGGTGTGGCGTATGAAAAAGAAACTGATACCTTTTGTCCTGACATTTGGACTGGTGGGCATCACAGGATGTATGGGAATGCTGCCCGAGAATCAACAGGAGGTAAATGCTATGGAAAAGAATACAGAGCTGACACAGGAGAAAAAAGATCTTCTGAAAAAAATTTCTACAGATGAGAAAAGGATAGAAGAGGGAAAACTCTATGACTGGCAGACAGAGCTTTTAAAACAGTATGATCATGCAATGGAATATCTGGAAAAAAAATATCCGTCTCATAAATTTGCATTTACAGATTGTAAACCCAGGGAGAAAGGCAGCAGCTTTTCCACATTCTGGTTCCAGGAAGACGGTGGAAAAGACACCTTCGAACTGCAGCTCACTGTGGATAACGACAAAAAATATGATTGTCAGGATAATTATTACGGAGAGATCCTGAAAGACAGTTACGAGTCCGCATTGCTTTCTCTGCTTCAGAAAGAAGTGCCGGAATGTGCAGCTGTTGCCACCAGTTTTTCAACTGTGCAGGGAGAAAAATTTGATGAACAGCTTACCGGTCAGGAAGTACTGGAAGGAAATGATAAGCTTACCAACATGACAGAGATTTATGTGTTGGAAACAGATGCGTCCAATGCAAAGATTCTTGCGGATAAGATACAGAGCCGGATCGAGGAGAAAAAAATCTATGGAAGTTACTATGTAGAAGTAATGAATGCAGAACCTGAAGATCCGAAAGACGGGGAGAGCTGGAAGGAATTCCGGAAAGAAAAAGGCAGCACAGCTCTTGTATTGGAACAGAAGTTTAACCAGTTTAACTGACAGGAGGTACTGCAATGGGACAGTTATCAACAGAACAGGTACTGCTTCTGAATAATCTGATGTATATGAACGGTACTGCTCCGTTTACGGATATTTCCGCATATGAAGGACGTACAGTAGGAGATCTGGTCCGTGACATTGATGTAAACCAGTTTAAAAGCAATACGGAATATACCACATATACCAACGGCGATGAATGGCGCGATATTATAAGTGCCATTCAGTCCGATGATACTTTATGTAATACAAGGATTGAGTCCTGTTATCAGGGGACCGATGAGGGAAAATCTGTACTTTTTAGCAATCCGTCTGATAATGAGGCAATCGTGGTTTTTCAGGGAACTGTTTCCGGTCAGGAATGGAAAGACAATTTTCAGGGCGGTGCAGGAACAGACCGGCCGGACGGTGTATCTACACGAGGCCAGGAAAAGGCGCTGGAATGGTTTCAGTCCCAGAATCTTGACGGATACGACAGTGTTACAGTCTCCGGCCATTCCAAAGGTGGAAATAAAGCGAAATATGTTACAGTAATGGACGATTCTGTGGACAGATGTCTTTCTTTTGACGGACAGGGATTCTCCGATGAATTTATCGCAAAATATCAGGACAGGATCGCAGATAATCAGTATAAGATACATAATCATAATACTTCCGGAGATTATGTAAATATTCTTTTGAATGATATCGGGGAAAAGACCTATTACAAGGGCTATAACTATGGCAAAGGAAAATTTCTGGAAAACCACTGTCCCAATACTTTTTTCAAATTTAATAAGGACGGAAGCTACGAGCTGATCGAAACCGGTCAGAATAAGGATGTTCAGAATCTGGATGAATTTCTGAACAATTATCTTCGCAGCATTCCGGAAAAAGACAGGCAGCAGACTCTGGAACTGATCGGAGATATGGTTCAGCAGAGTAATATAGAAGGAAGCACTTATAAAGATCTGCTGAATATTTTCTTTGACGGTTCCAATTCGGACCGTGGAGCAGATCTGATCGCCTATTTTATAAAATATGAGCAGCAGAATCCGGAACTTGCACAGTCCATCCGTAATGTCCTGGATGATATGGGATACGGAGAATATATCAGATATGTTGATATTGTGGAAGACATTATGGACAGCAAGTATTTTGACAAGCTTCTGGATGGTGTGGACTGGATCGGCGGAAAACTTCCGGACTGGTTAGTAAAAAAGATCGCTACTCTTATCAAAGATAAATGGGGTGTGGAACTGACACCGGAACAGATCAGGATGCTTCTTAAAATGATCCATAACGTTAATACAAAAATGGACAGTATCGTTATCCGTAATAACGGTGCCGACCGGAAAGTAAAAGATACTGTTTCCATGGCCAGCGGGAACTTTGAGGTGGTTCCTGATATTCTCAGCAGTTCTTCAGAGCTCCTGAACAGTCAGAGTCAGATCTTTGCAGAGATCGCAGATACTATCTCATCAGTGAATTCAGGTCTTGGAATCAGTTTTATCACATTAAGACCCATGATAAAAATGCAGGAAGAACAGGTGAAAAAATGTGGAAAAGCCTGTGAGCAGCTTGGAAAGGCTTTGGAGGAGATCTCACAGAAATATACAGTTACAGAGAAAAACAATGTGGGGAAGATGAATCTGTAACATCCATTGGGAGGTGTTGGTATGTCTGAATTTGAGACAAGATTTTCCGGTATGAAACAGGCAGCAGAGCAGGAAAAACGCCTGGCATCTGAGATAACAGAAATAGAAAATGATGTCCGAAAAGTGATGAATGATCTGCAGATACGTTCAGAAGCAATGGCAGAAATTAAAAGAAAATTGAACGGAAATCTTGAGAATGTAACAACTGCAAAACAGAGACTTCAGGTTCTCTCAGGTGCACTTGAAGAGATTACTGCACTGTATGAAAGCACAGAAAACCGGATTCTTGGAAAAGACGGTGGGAACTCCCGGAATAGCGACAGAAGTCTGAAAGATATCAGGAATAAGATCGATAACGTAAATGAAAAATATGGTCTTGACAGTTCCAGCGCATATAGTAAAGACCCGGTCAACCTCTGTAATGGAAATTATGTATACGAAAAAACACTGCTTAAAGTGGAATCTGAGATGGATCTTTCTTTCCGTATTTTTTACAATATGCAGAACCCTTCAGGAGGAATCCTGGGAAGAGGCTGGATGCACAACTGGGAAATCTGTCTGAAGATCGCTGGAGATCAGATAATGATGATCAGGTATGATGCTTCTCAGCTGAAATTTTTACGAAAAGGTGACAGTTTTATATCGGAAAAAGGAACACTGGCAACTCTCTGCGAAGAGGACGGAGGATACTGTGTTACAGATCACGAAGATATCAGCTGGCATTTTGATACAGATGGAAAGCTGCAGAAGGAAGAAATTCCCGGAGGCTCCTGGATCATCCTGAATTATATGGAAGGTATTCTGAGAAAAGCCACAGATCAGAATGGAGATTATATAGCATTTGATTATGATGAGACAGGAAGGATGAAAGAAGTACGGGATCAGTCGGGCAGAAGCTTAAATATTTACTGTGATAAAGGACGGCTTTCTTCTGTGTGTGACTCGCAGGGAAGGGAAAGCCGATATGAGTATGACAGCCAGGATAATCTTAATGAGATCATAAATTCAAAAGGCGTAACAGCTCTCAAAAATGAATATGACGAAAAAGGGAGAACCATTCTCCAGAGATTTCCGGACGGCGGGATTGTCAGGTATGAATATCTGGACGAAAAAAATCAGGTGGTCATGACCGAACAGAATGGGAACAGGATCACCTATGAACATGATGAACTTCTCCGCAATACAAGAAATATTTATTCGGATGGAGAGGAATCTTTTACCTATAACGAAAATAACCAGAAAACTTCTTTTACAGATAAAAGAGGAAATATAAGCCACTATGATTATGATAAAAACGGAAATCTGATCAGTTTTACTTCACCGCTGGATGACAGAATGCAGATAGAATATACTGGCAGAAATCAGCAGAAAAGTGTCTTTATGAACGGCCAGCTTATCCATCAGGCAGAATATGATGAAAAAGGTCGTCAGATTTGGAGTGAAGATGCGCTCGGAAATCGGGAAACCTATGAGTATGATGAAAAAGATCAGCCGGTAGTATGGACTCGTCCGGATAACAGTAAAATCTATATGAGCTATGACAATGGTGGAAAACTGGAATCCGTTACCAACAGCATGGGCGGTAAAAACATTTATGGATACAATGACAGAAACCAGGTGATCTCAGAAAAAGATGCTCTTGGAAATACTACCAGATACCAGTATGATGACGGGGATAATCTGACCATGATCCGAAATGCAGCCGGAGAAGAGAGACATTTAAGATATGATGCCTGCGGAAATCTGATCCTGATCACGGACTTCAACGGCGGCGTTACAGAAATCGAATATAATGAGATGAACAAACCGGTCTGTGTTACAGACCCGGACGGATGCTGTATCCACATGGAATACGATGTCATGTGGAATCTGGTAAAAAAAACAGACGGTGAAGGTGGAGTCACCCTGTATGAATACGATGATCTTCACAGACTGATCCGCATTACAGATCCGGAAGGCGGAGTGAATCAGCTTACTTACGACAGCTGCGGAAATCTGATCCGAAGAATTGATCCGGAGGGAGGAATCCATACACTGGGATACGATGCCCTCAACCGGCCGGATTATATAAAAGATCCTTCAGATATGGAAGTAAAAGCTTCGTATGATGCTCTGGGAAATATTACAGAAGTGCGTTACTCTGATGGTACAGCAGAAGAATATGCCTATGATCTTAACGGAAATATGACTTCTTTTAAAGACAGAGATGGTTATGAAAAGAAATTTTATTATGACTGTCTTGGAAATCTGGAACAGATCGAAGATACTGTGGGGATTATGGAGAAACGTGAATATTATCCAGGAGGTCTTCTGAAAAAAGAATCTCATATGGATGGAAAAACGAGAGAATTTTTCTATGATATTAACGAAAACATTACCCAGATTACAGAAAATGAAAAAACGAAGTGGTTTTTTACTTATGATGTACTGGGACGTGTGATAAAAGCAGAGCAGGAAAATGGAATCTGCGAAACTTATGAGTATGATGCCCTTGGAAATGTGATTTCTGTTGTAAATGGTGAAGGAGCGAAAACAGCATATCATTATTCCATGGGTGGACTGTTGGAAAGCGTCACGGATGCCCTGGGAAATCAGACAGGATACAGATATGATAAATGCCGCCGTCTGACAGCGATTCTTCAGCCGGAAGACGGAGGGATCGATGCAGGTGTTCTCAACAGTTTGAATCAGGAACAGAAAGCTCTGAGGACTACCATATATCAGCGAGATCTTGCAGGAAATATCACAGGAGTTACAGATCCGGCAGGAAACAGGACGACATTTGCTTATGACAGATGTGGAAGACCACTTAAGAGGAAAGATGCTGATGGAACTAGTGTCAGCTGCAGCTATAATCCGGACGGAACCGTACAGGGATACCGGTTCTCCGATGGAACTTCTATTGCGTATGCGTATGATGCATTTAAAAATCCTGTATGCGTAAATGACTGGAATGGCACTACCAGGATCCGCACAGATATCATGGGACGAATCCGGGAAATCAAGAATCCGGATCAGGAGATCCTGAAATTTGAGTGGGGCCTGCGGGGTGAAAAGAAAAAAGTTATTTATCCCGATGGCATGGAAACCATGTATACATATGATAATGGCTTAAGAATTACCAGTTGCAAAAATGGCCAGGATGGAGTAGAGTATTCCTACTGGCCGGATGGCAGAAAGAAAAAAGTGGATTATCCTGGTGGATTTTCCGCTTCTTATAAATATGATGCACAGGGAAATCTTGCTGAAATCTGCAACAGTCAGAACGGAAAATCGGAAGAAATGATCCGTTTCCAGTATGACAGAGCAGGACGAAGGACTGAAATCATAAAAGAGGGAAAAATAAATGAGAGCCTTTCTTATCAGTATGACAGAGCAGGACAGCTTCTTAGGGTGCTGAAAAATGGACAGACAGCAGAGATATACAGTTATGACCGGTTCGGAAACCGCACTACATCCAGTATTTCCGGTAAAGAGACCAGATATCAGTATAACAAGCTGAATCAGCTGATCAGCCGCTGCACAGATGGAATAACTTCACAGTTTGCCTACGATGGAAGAGGAAATATGACAGAAGAATCTGTAAATGGAAATCCTGTGCGGCAATTTACCTTTGATGTGAGAAACCGGGTTACAGAGATAAAAACACCGGAAAAAACAACACGGTACGTAAACGACAGTTTTGGAAACAGAATCAGTGCGTTGACAGAAATTTCAGGCCAGGAGCCTCTTTGTGAGAAATATATTTACGATATTTCCAGTGAACAGAATCATCTTTTCAGTATCCGTAAAAAAGATTCTTACCAGAATATCTGGAGAGACTGTGGAATCCTGGGAGAGACGGAGAACGAAAAAACATCATTCTTTATCAATGATGAGCGAATGACTCCGGTATACAGGCTTCAGGCCGGAAAAATGCTGGCATATGCAATGTGCGACAGTTTTGGAAATCAGGAACTTCAGAAAGAAGAATACAATAACTGGGGATTTACGGGATATCGAAGAGAACCGGAAGGACAGCTTCTTTATGCAAATGCAAGGGAATATGATCCGTCTTTGGGCAGATTCTTAAGCAGAGATCCCTGGGCTGGAGTGATCACGATACCGCTTACCATGAATGCGTATACATATTGTCTTAATGATCCGTTAAACATGTATGATCCAACCGGACAGGTGGCAGCCTGGCTGGCAGGTGGAATTGTTGGAGCAATTGCAAATGTAGCAACAAAAGCAGCAGGTGATGTTGTAACATCTGTTGTAACCGGTAAGCCGGCGGTAAGTTCCTGGCAGAGCTTTGTCAGTAGCTATGCCGGTGCCGCGGCAGGTGGCTTTACAACAGGAAGCGTTTTTGTGGCAAGTGGTGGAAATACTATGGCAGCCGGTGCAGCTGGTGCAGCGGTGGAAACATTTGTGGGAGACGGATTAAGTATGGTTACAGGAGCCAAAGGCTATCGGAAAGAGGATGGCTATACACTGGCAAATCTGACTTACAATACAGCAAAAAGTGCTGCGGCAGGAGGTACGGCGGGAGCTATATTCAGTTCGGCATCCAAGTATATCAGAATACCAAAGATCACAGCTGGAAAGGGAAGTATGGCCTCTGTATGGAAACAGGTCATGACAAAAGCATCCCGGTCTCAGATTGCCGATATCACATGGAAAACCATCGGGAAAGGTGTTATCGCATTTGGTGGTGTGAAGTTCTTCGATCAGATCATAAGCAAGGGTAAAAAGAAGGTCACAGACAGTATAAAGAAAAAAGGCAGGGAAATCCTGACCAGTATTTTTACTCCTGTCCCCGTTTATGCGGAAACAACCAGTGCGAAAGAATATATGAGCGGAAACAGAGGCAGTGCGAACTGTCCGGCAGAAGGCAGCTGAATTGGATAAATAGGAAATGAGGAAAGAAATGAACGGTAAAATACAACATGATATTAACTGGAAAGAAATGCTGTATCTCATATGTCTGTGTACATATATTGTAGTTTTTACGCTGGTTATGGAAGGCAGTCTGTTATCTTATATCCCTTTTATGAAATGGGAACAGTTTGTTATTTTTATCCATGTTATCAATGGAATACTTGTGGTTAAGATCTTATTTGATATAGCGGAAGAACCGCGGATCGCCGGTGTGATCGTATTAACCGGGGCTGTAGGTTTTATGGTATACAGACACAATTCGGCAGACATGATTCTTTCAGTATTATGGTTTCTGTGTGCCAGCAGAAATGTAAGGCCGAGAAAGATCACGCAATGTCTGTTCTGGAGTCATCTTTTCAGTTTTGTTATGATGCTGGTTCTGTGCATAACGGATATTGTGCCATTTGGAAAAGTCGTAAAAAGCGGTCATACAGCAGTATCTTACGCATTAGGTTTTCCGCATCCCAATATGGCTGCAGCCAAGCTCCTTCAGATCATAATGCTGTTCTGGCTGCTGAGAAAAGGCAGACTTACTCTGATTCACTATATAGGAATTATCGCTGCAATGATAGGAATTAAATATGTTATGGACTGTGGAACAGTTGTCCTGTTGCTGGGAGTGCTTCTGGTATTCACTGTACTGTATAATATACCGGGAGTTACCGCTTTTTTATACAGAAAGATACACGTAGTGAGAAATCTGTTTTTGACAGGATATCTTGGGATCCTGGGGGCAACAACAGTATTTTTCTATATATGTAAAAATGAAATGAGATTTAAAGTGCTGGGAACATTTGGATCACGTATTATCCAGGCGGTCAGATATTATAAATATTACGGTTTTTCTCTGTTTGGACAGCCGCTTATGTATTACAAATTAAATCCAGAGGAAGCAAAAAAAGCAGGACTGTATACTCTGGATAATGGATATATGTATCTGCTGCTTGGATTTGGAGCCATATTGTTTCTGTATCTTATCTTTTTACATGCAGGAACCATATGGTGGATGTTCCGGAGAAAAAGACTGGATTATATAGTTATGTATGGAGTATTCTTCATTTATGGCTTTCTTGAAACACAGGTAATCCGTACAAGTATGAATTTTACGTTATTCTATCTGTTTGGATTTATCTGGGAGTATTATGATACCAAAAAAACAGCAGAAAACAGCAGAAAACAGCAGGAGTAGAAAGTTATGGCAAAGAAGTTAAATGGAACTGTTATCGTAACATACAGATGCAATGCACGATGTACGATGTGCAACCGATATAAATGTCCATCCAGACCGGAAGAAGAGATCAGTATTGAAACGATCAGAAAACTTCCGAAAATGTATTTTACGAATATTACAGGCGGAGAACCTTTTATCAGGGAAGATCTGCCGGAGATCGTCCGCGAGCTTTACAAAAAATCAGATCGTATCGTAATCTCCACCAATGGATTTTTTACAGACAGGATCATCAAGCTGTGTAAGGAGTTTCCGGATATTGGAATCCGTATTTCCATTGAGGGACTGGAAGAAACCAATAATGAGATCCGTGGTCTGAAAGATGGATTTAACAGAGGCTATAAAACCCTGAAAGCATTACGTAAGATGGGCATGAAGGATGTTGGATTCGGAATGACTGTGCAGGATAAAAATGCAAGGGACCTGGTGCCTCTTTACCGTTTATCCAACAAGATGGGTATGGAGTTTGCAACAGCATCTCTTCATAACAGCTTTTATTTTGTAGAGGCAAAAAATATCATTCATAACAGACCAATGGTAGCAAAGAATTTTGAGAAGCTTGTCAATGAACTTCTGAATTCAAGATCACCGAAAAAATGGTTCCGTGCATATTTTAACCATGGTCTGATCAACTACATTTACGGACAGAAGCGTCTGCTTCCGTGTGATATGTCCTTTGATACTTTCTTTATTGATCCATATGGAGATGTAATGCCATGCAACGGAACGAAAGATAAAGAAGTTATGGGGAATCTTAATGAACAGACCTGGGATGAGTTATGGAATTCTCCACAGGCAGAGAAAGTCCGTAAAAAAGTCCGCTGCTGTGACAGAAACTGCTGGATGATCGGTTCCGTATCACCGGCAATGCATAAATATATCTGGGTTCCGGCCTGGTGGGTGATCCGCCATAAGCTGAAATTCTGGACAAAAAAGAAATACTCCATGTATGAAAACAAGATCGTACGGGATTACAAAAAAGGAAAAGTGACAAAAGAAGAGCTGGATAAATGTTCAACCTGCGATATGAACTGTACAGTAAATGACGGACTTTCCAGTGAATCCAGGGCGCAGCTTGACAGCCGCACAGGAGAAGAGATCGTTGATGCAGATATCAGAAAGCAGCTGAACAAAACGGAGTAAGAAAGATGAACATAGGAAACATTGAAAAAGCCAGACAGAAATATATATCTTTTGATATTTTTGATACCCTTCTGTATAGAGATGTAAGTGATTACCGGCAGATATTTAAGCTGACAGAAAAGAAACTTTGCAAAAAAGATGCTGACAGATTTAAAAACTTTTACAGAGAAAGAACAGAGGCGCAGAAAAAGGCGCAGTCCTCTTCCAAAACAGAGGCAACTCTGGAGGATATTTATAATAATACGTCGTATAGTACAGAAGAAAAAATACTGGCAGAGAAGATCGAAACAGAGACAGAACTGGAACATCTTCATGCAGATAATATGCTGGTCCATCAGCTGAAAAAACTAAAAGCAGAAGGCAAAAAGATCCTGATCATATCAGATATGTATCTGGATGCAGAAACATTGGGCTCTTTTTTGAAATGCAGGGAGATTCCCTATGACCGACTCTATGTTTCCTCAGAACTGCAGATGCGTAAAGGAAACGGAAAACTTTTTGATCATGTATTGAAGGATTTAAAGATCCGAAAAAAGGATCTTCTCCATATTGGAGATAATTACAGAAGTGATTTCCTTATACCAAGGTCAAAGGGGATTTCCAGCATCTTATATAAAAATTATATTTTAGACAAAAAGCTGGATAAAACACACCCTGTTGAAAAAGAGATGTACCGCATTTTTTCAGAAAATCAGATCACAGACTATTATGAAGAAATCGGATTTAAATGTCTTGGCCCTCTTCTTTATGGATTCTGCAGATGGATACAGGAAGAGAAAACAAAAGAAAACCTGCAGGGAATTTGTTTCCTTTCCCGGGATGGCCAGATCGTTCAGAAAGTTTATAATGAGATCTACGGTGATGCAGAAGCACTGTATTTTCTGGCATCCAGAAGAGCACTCACAGTTCCTCTGCTTGAAAATGTCCGGGATTTTGAAGAAATACTTAAGACTGTACCGTATATAAAAAGAGAAGAAAGTGTGGAAGATCTTCTGGCAAAACTCGGACTTTATGATACTGCACTGACAGACAGGATTAGGAAAAAATATGGGAATACGATAGCAAGAAGTGAACTTACAGGTGAAAAAGGAAAAGAAATTTTCCATATTATCTGGGAACCGATGAAAAGAAATGCACAGTACGAAAAAGAATGTGCAGCTGGATACATAAAAGCAAAAATGCCGGAAGGCAGAGTAGGACTCGTAGATATCGGCTGGTACGGTACTATGCAGAAATCCTTTGAGAAGATCTGCAGGATAACGGGAGTGGAAAGAGAATTCTACGGACTGTATCTGGGCATGCTTTCCAGAGACGGTTCCGGTCTTTCCAATGCATCCGGATATATTTATAATTTCAAAAATAAAAAATCTTTTGACAGTACGATGGTATTCGGATTTAATGGCCTGATCGAGCTGATGTTTACAGCTGACCACGGATCAGCAAGAAATTACAGAAAGCTGGAATCAGGGGAGTACGAGTGTGTCCTGGAAGAAGATATGGGCGAATACAGTGACTTTGTAAGAAAAGCACAGGAAGGTGCCCTGAAATTTGCAGCCTGCATGAAAGAAAGCAAATATGCCAAGAAGTTTGGACGCAGACAGGCATATAAGCTTCTACAGGGACTTCTGATCGATCCTACATATGAAGAAAGCGTGATTCTTGGAGATCTGAAATTTTATGATGTGTATTTCGAAAAGATCAATCAGTTTTGCGGATGGAAAGCATTTCTTATGAATCCGAAGAAATCTCTCAGTGCGTTTCTGAAGTCAAACTGGAAGATCGGATACTTAAGAAAAATGGGATTTAAGAATCCAGTTGCCATATACAAACTGATCAATAAGATAAAAAAATAGGGGAAGATATATGAAAGTTGTTTATATTCCTGATGTGGGGGAGACATATGGCGCTGCCATATCTTTTAAAGAGATGGTAAGCGGTTTGAACAGAATATATGGAGTGGAACCTGTCATTCTCACCAGCCAGACCGGAATACTGACAGAATATGCGAAGGAAAATGATTTTGAAACACATGCGATCGGACATAAGGCATTTCTGATAAGCAGCGGAAGTACCCCTGTAAGAAAATTCATAAAGAAATCATTAAAGCCTTATTATAAAATGCAGTATAAGAAAGCAATTGAGGCTGCCATACATGAGGCAGAGAAATATGTAGATTTCAGTCAGGTGGATCTGATACATTCCAATGTTAACCGGAATGATGTTGGAGCCCTTCTTGCAGAAAAGTATGGGATTCCGCATGTGTGGCATATAAGAGAGTTTGGAGATAAAGATTACGAGTGCTTTTCCTTAAGAGATTCTTATATTGAATTTATGAATAGCCATGCAGACAGATTTATTGCAGTATCAAAGGCAGTAAAAGAACACTGGGCAGAAAAAGGATTGGACAGAGACCGGATTGACGTTGCATATGACGGCGTAGATCCTTGCAGATATGATATCAACACAAACAGGAAAAAAGATGATAAGATCCGAATGATATTTTCCGGAGCAATTATTCCGAGCAAGGGACAGATCCAGGCAATCCAGGCACTTGCAGGTCTTGATCCTAATCTGAAAAAACGCATCAGGCTGGATATTTATGGAACCGGTGCAAAAGAATATGTGTGGAAGCTGAAAAAGATTATAAAAGATAACGGGCTGGAAGGCAGTGTGGAATTTAAAGGCTACTGTGATGACCTGTATAAGAAGATCAACAGTTATGATATTGGTTTTGTGTGTTCCAGATCAGAGGGGTTTGGAAGAGTTACCATTGAGTATATGATGTCCGGTGTATGTGTGATCGCGTCGGATACCGGTGCTAATGTAGAACTGATCTGGGACGGAGAGAATGGAGTTCTATACAGATATAGTGATATTCAGGATCTGAGAAAAAAACTGCAGGACGTGATTTTTCATATAGAGCAGACAAGAAAGATGGCGGAGAATGCATACAAAATATCAAAAGCTTCATTTACAACAGAAAATGGATTAAAGGATATATACGGGGTATATGAAAAAGTATGTTCTGTAAAACAGGAAAAGTAATATGAACAGTGTCAAAAAAAATTTTATATATAATATTGTCTATCAGATTCTGGTAATGGCAATTCCGCTGATAACAGCACCGTATCTTGCCAGAGTTATAGGATCGGCAGGAGTAGGAACATATTCTTATACATATTCTATTGTATATTATTTTATGATGTTAACTTTGCTGGGAGTTAACAATTATGGAAACAGATCTGTTGCAAAAGTAAGAGACGACAAAAAGAAATTATCAAAAGTTTTCTGGGGCATTTATATTTTTCAGTTATGTATGGGTATGCTTATGCTTGTATTATATCTGGGATGTGTATTTGCCTTTGAAAGTAAATACAGAAGTATTGCTTTGATACAGTCTGTATTTATCGTATCTGCAATACTGGATATTAACTGGCTTTATTTTGGACTGGAAAAATTCAAAATCACTATCACAAGAAATGCTTTTCTGAAAGTATTGTCTGTTATTCTGATCTTTATTTTTGTCAGAAAAAGGGGAGATCTGTGGAAATATACACTGATCATGTCCGGAACAACTGTGCTGAGCCAGCTGGTTCTGTGGGGGATTTTACGAAAAGAAGTTACACTGGTAAAAATTTCTCTGGCAGATATAAAAAGACATATAAAACCCAATCTTGTACTGTTTATTCCTGTAATTGCGGTAAGCCTGTATAAAATGATGGATAAGATCATGCTGGGTTATCTGGTGAATGTAGTTGAAGTAGGCTATTACGAAAATGCGGAAAAAATAATGAACATTCCACAGGCGCTCATTGCCGCACTGGGTACAGTTATGCTCCCGAGGATGTCAAATATGATCGCTTCCGGGAATAAACAGGAAATGAAGAATTATATTGAAAAATCCGTAAGCTTTATTATGTTTATGTCCTTTGCCATGTGTCTGGTACTGGTAGCGATCGGATATAATTTTGCGCCTTTATATTTCGGAAAAGAATTTCAGAAAACAGGTATTCTGATCATGATGCTTGCAGTTACACTGCCATTTGTTTCTTTTGCAAATGTAATTCGTACCCAGTATCTGATACCTATGGAAAAAGACAGGGAATATATTATTTCCGTGGGACTTGGGGCAGTGGTAAACCTGATCGTCAATTTAATTCTTATTCCCAGATTTTCCAGTGTAGGTGTCTGTGTAGGAACGATTATGGCTGAGTTTTCGGTAATGGCTTATCAGGTCGCGGAAATTTGGCATGAACTGGATTTTAAAAAGTATATAAAAAATATATGTCCGTTTTTCTTTAAAAGTGCAGTTATGTTTATAGTGATGTATGTGTTTAACTATATAGATATGTCCTCTGCGGTAAGGCTGCTTCTTCAAATTATGGCAGGAGGATTGGTATATTTAATATTAAATTTCAGATATATGATGATGTTGCTCAGAAACAGAAAATAATATCTGACTTGTTTAAAACGGAGCTTAAATATGAAGATTGGATTAATAACATATTATAAAGATAATTATGGTTCTATATTACAATGTTATTCCACCAAGTATATGACAGAAGCATTGGGATATGAGTGCGTGGTTATGTATAAACGCGAAAAAAAAGATATTTTTTCTCGAGGATATCGGATCTTGCGCAATCTGGCTTATTCGTGCAGGTACAGAGATTTTCTGCCGGCATATATTAAAATGAAAAATGCTGTCCGGGTTACGCAGATGCAGCTTCCGGTGAAGACAAAAGAAAAAATGGACAAATTTGTGGATGATTATCTGAAACCACAGGAGTTTTCCGGTAAAGATCTGATCCGGGCAGGAAAAGATAAGACATATTCAAAATTTATTGTAGGAAGCGATCAGATCTGGAACTGCAGCCATTTGATAGATGACATATTTTTTGCACCATTTGCAGCAGCGGGTAAAAAGATAGCGTTTGGAATATCATTTGGTGTGGACAGGATACCGGATTACAATAAATCTGTAAAGAAAAGAGCTCGGAGCTTTAATGCCATATCTGTCCGTGAGGAAACCGGGAAGAGAATTCTTGAGTCCTTTTATCCGGGAGAAATCCAACGTATCGGTGATCCTACAACAATGCTTGATAAAGAAATGTGGGAAGATTTTGCAAAGGATGGGTATAAACCGGATTTTCCATATGTACTGGTTCATTTTCTGAATGAACCGACCAGAGAAACAATTGCCCAGATAAACCGATATCTGAAATCATACGAAAAAAAAGCAGTTTGTGCAGGACCAAGTTATGATGTATATGATCAGTTGGCTGAAAAAACGATCATGGATATAGATCCGGTAAGTTACGTAAGTCTGATCGGCTGCGCAGATGCAATATTTACAGATTCTTTTCATACCACCGTTTTTTCTGTGAATCTGCAAAAAAATTTTTACTGTTTTCAGAGGCAGTACCTGAATGCAGCACCTCAGACCAGCAGATTATCTGATCTTTTAAAGAGAATAGGTCTTGAAGAAAGATTCATTGAAGATGAACGAGAAGTACAGTTTCAGGACATTGATTATGATCACGATTATCTCGAAAAAGAACGGGAAATTACATATAAGTATCTGAAAGAAAAGCTGTTGGGTAAATAAAAGTGCGGAAACGGATTTGATTATGATGAATGAAAAGAATATTTCACAGATTGGAAAAAAATGTGTCGGATGTGGAAACTGTAAAAATGTCTGTCCCAAGCAGGCTGTCAGACTTGTGACAAGCGATGAGGGATTTCTGATACCGGAGATCATTTTTACGAAATGCATTCAGTGTGGAAAATGTCTGTCGTACTGTCCGGCAGAAAATAAAGTTAAAAGTGAAAATATAGGGGCATATGGCCTGACAGAGGAAGATAAGCCGGAGCTTATGAAGTCAGCTTCCGGAGGAGCTGCATATATGGCATCAAAATTATTTATTGACAATGGTGGGTATGTATGTGGCTGTGTTTTTGATGAAAATCTTCATGCAGTTCATATAGTTTCCAACAACCTGGAAGATATTAGAAGAATGAGGATGTCAAAATATGTGCAGTCCGATGTATCAGATTGTTTCCCAAGAATTAAGGAGCTGTTAAAACAAAATAAAAAGGTGCTGTTTATTGGTACACCCTGTCAGGTTCATGCATTAAGCCTTTATGCAGAAAAATACAGAGAAAATCTTACGCTGATCGACATTATATGTCATGGTTGCCCGTCTCCGGGATTGTTTTCTGTATATATCCGGTCACTGGAAAAGAAAGAAAAGGGAAAAATAGCCAATTTTAAATTTCGTTATAAACTTCCGGATAAGTGGGGAAAGTATTATATTTATTACGAAGTACCGGAAAAGAACCGGAAAAGAATAAAAGAATTTTATTTTGAGAATTATGGCTATGCTTTCTTTGAAGGTCTGTCATTCAGGGAAAGCTGTTATACATGTTCTTATACTTCTGTTTTTTCACGACCCGGAGATATCACACTGGGGGATTTCTGGCATGTGGATGAGTATTATCCACAGGTAAAGCATAAAAATGGAGTATCAGCAGTACTGATCAATACAGAAAAAGGGAATGATCTTTTTCAGAGAATACGGGAAGGAAATGATGTGTTTTCCTGTGATAAAGAAGAAATCATAAGATGGCAGGAAAATCTGAACCATCCTGTAAAAAGACCGGAAAAACGGGACATTTATTATAAAAATTTCAGTGAAGATTTTTATATTGCTAAAAAGGGTCCTTCAAAAATGAAATCAAGACTGGTCAGATGCATTCCTCCCAGCCTGAAAGAAAAATTAAAGAACATATTACGATAAGGATCAATCCTCCTCAATCACCTGAATCTCCAGATAATCAAACTCAATCTGCTCAATAAAATTATCTTGATAAAAACGTGCTTTGTCATGCTTCTTAAAGTCTTTGACAGTGGCGTCCAGCCAGATAGGATTTCCAAGATCCATCTCATAACAGATCTCCTCAAGACCATGGAAGATCTTATGGGTTCTTGTGTCGTCACTGTCATCACACACTACTGTATCTTGAAGCATATGATTATCTTTCCATATTTTTCCCCATAAACGAAACATAGTTTCACCTCACCTTTCCGCTGTCAGTCCACAGAGACGAAAGCATCGGATTTCTATGCGATAGTATAGTCGATTTGCAGCGGAAAGTAAAGGCTAACTATTATAGGCTATTTTGTTATTTTCATTGATTTCACATGTAAGTGCTTCAAAAGAAGGCGTAGTGCTATTTCCTCCACCAATTGATATACTGGGAAAAACCAATATATTTTAAGGAGGACTTATTCTAT
>NZ_JBQHWA010000023.1:0-57784 GCF_052064225.1 Blautia massiliensis (ex Liu et al. 2021)
GGATACCTGCAGGCTTAAAATACGAAATAAAAAGTGCTTCAAATGAATCTGTAGTGAGTATAACAAAAAAACTTCTGTTATGCACTACGCCCTCTTTTGAAGCACTTACGTAACGTTCATCTCATCAGCCATTTTTTCCTGATTCCATTGTAAACTTTCACGAATCCGATAAATTGTATTCACTAAAATCACCACTTTATATGCCTGTTATGTTCAAAAGGTTCCATAGCATCAATTATATATAAAATAATGATACTATGAAACCTTTTTTTCGTAAAGTTGCCTATCATTGCTCTGCAATCATGCGAACAAGTCAAGCTATTGTTTGATAGTCCTCTTCCTTTTTTATAATAAATTGTTTTACTAGCAACTGTTCAATATTTCCAATTGAAATTCCTAATGAACTCGCAACGCGGAATAGTTTTTCCTTACTATCTCTAGCCCCATTGAAACTTGGAAATTCCTGTTGACCACAGATTATTCGCAAATATTCGTTATTATTATATTCATCAAAGTCAATCCATCTCAAATATCATAGATCAACTTTTCGTTCCGCGGTTTTGTATTTTATCATTCACCAGTTCTCCTTGCTTAAATAAGCATTTTAATTCAATACTTCCTTTACTGGCATTCTGATTGCATGTCAACAACATAACTGTTGCATTTTCTCTTTGAATACTATGACCCTGCAAACGGCCAGGAGCTCCCCGGAAGTTTCTGTTGTATTAACTGCTACTCACATCGTAACGGTGTGCATTTTTGAACAATTACTATATCATTTCTCACATAGCCATTGTTCTTTATTTTCAGCTGAAGCACATTTCTTAATCTTTGCGCTTCTTTACTATAGCACGAACGAAATGATGAACAATCGAGTTTTTCATCACTATTAAAATTCCCACATATACCACTACCGAAATTAAAACTGAGCTTATCATTCGCCATAAACTGCTATCAAAGCTTTTGTTGCAAAGCATGCAGATTATGCCAATAGCAACACTTCCACATATACACGACTTAACCGATTTAATATCCAACATCTTCCAATCAAAAAATGTCTTTGAAAAATGTATCTGCATCACACAATTAACAATTTCCGCCAACACAGTTGTAATTGCTGCACCAATCATACCGAACCATGGCATCAATACAAGATTCATTGCAACGTTTACTATCGCAGAAACAGTCGTAGCTTCAAGGCAATATTTTTCTTGTCTGTTTACAATTAGCACACAATTTGTGAACAAAGACGCATATATTGCAAACAACGTCGCAACACTTAAAATCTTTAATGAATTATTACCAGAAATATATTGTTCTCCGCCAGCAAGCAAAATCATTGAGTTGCTCATACAAAACATCCCAACAATAACCGGAAGCAGTATGATATTTAAGGCGGAAAAGATTTTATTAATGAACAATTTATACTCTTCAGGTTTATTTTTACCGATGTATGCAATTCTAGGAACTGAAACAACAATTACCGCATTAATCAGTTGCTTTAGTAGATTGTATATTTTTGATGCAAAACTGTAAATGCCAACTTTCGCATCAGATTCAAAGAATCCTAGCATGGTAATATCCGAATTTACATAAATCGTAATCGCAATCGAGTTCACAAACAAAATCAAAAGCGGTAATAAGTGCCTTTTTAAATCCATATTAAATGTGAAGCGAACTTTCACATATTTACGAACATAAAATACATTAATCAAGTTCCCGCCGTTTGTTGCCAAAACTGATATAATGCAATATGGAATGACATCCCCCTGCCGTCTTACAAAAATGAACATTGCCAATAAACATATACATTGAACTGCTATATACCGCACTGTGATATAAAAATAATCCTCAAATATACCATTAACCCAGTCTGTTCCTATGACTGCCATCAAAATCGCAGTACTCTGAATAAAGATATATGTTTTATACCCAGAAAATTTGGGTAGAAAAAGTACCATTGCAATAAGCAACAGCAACGATATTGTTGCAGAACATACATTGATTGAGAATACCTGTGAGCAAAACTGATTTATTACTTTTGGGTTATCTCGTATTTTTGCACCTTCACGAATCGCATATGTATAAATTCCAAGAGCAGCAAGTAATATAAAATAATTCGTGATAGAGTACGAAAAACTGTATTTCCCATACCCATCACTTCCCAGTACACGCGAAATATATGGGAATGTAATAAGTGGAAAAAATATTGAACAGCATTGCTTTATTCCGTTAAGCAACGCATTCACCCCTAACGATTTTTGTTTCATATCACAAAACCTTTCTCACACGTAGGCGTTATCCTTATTATATATCAATACTCAAAATACTTTCTCCATCACAATTAGAATTGTCACTTACGAGCAACACCATCAATACCATTAAAATAACATAGCTAATCGAATGATAATGATATGTAATTTTCCAAGAACAATCACTGATATTACATCATCATATATAGATGCCTTACTCCATAAATATTTACAACATCACTGTCCGTAGCTTTAACAATAATGTTATCATGTTGCATTCTAATTGCTGGAACTCTTGTATATACAATTATGATAACTATCATTTAATTGTTATCTTATTCATAATAATAGGAACTGCTGCAAAAAGAACTGATCTTCCGAATCCATTACAACTACTTCTGACCCAAAATATCAGCAAAAAGCATAGATAAAAATAAATATATGCTTTAATCTTATTGTCTTTCGCATCTAATCTGCACACTTCATTTAGACCAATATCAATATGTGTAAAGATCTTTCCCAACAAGAAACAAAAAATAATTGATAAAAAGCCAAAATTCCAATAAGCTTCAGCAACAAACGAAGAGCCCAATCCAGTCGTTTTAGAATATAAAGGTGAAAAAACAGAATCAACATCAATCGATGAGGGATGAACTCCTCCCCATAAATTTGGAACAACCGAAAAAAACATTTTCAAATATGATGTTCCATAAGCATAATCAATAACTTTCGGACATTCTTTGTATACAAGAGTGTTGATAATCTGTGTGTTTCCTAGTTCCCTAAGTGTTTCTACTATAAAATTGTTCTCCCACAGATCCAACGCTGCCTTTTGAATCAACTCAGACAAATTACTCGATACATATATCATTGTACGTATACTGGATATCAAAGACAAAACAAATATTCCAATAAGCCCAGCAAGAAGAAACAGAATCATATTTCGTTTGTTAATTTTCTTATAATATAATGAATACATCAAGAATAGTATAATAACAAATCGAAATACCTGAATTCGACTTCCGCCTGCAAGCTGCAATAGTATGTAAACAACAGTCAATACTAAGACAAGCGATCGTCCTCGCTTTCTTTTTTCATAAATTAGCAACCAAACAATTGCTATCGGAAAGAATTCAGACAGAAGTGTATAAATCTTTTCAATTCCACCATTAACCGCCTGCAAAGTTACGTCATATCCATAAACCTGAATAGTCATTATATCTTTCTTCAGCATATAAAATGTTGGAATAATTGAAATAGAAAGAAGAAAGTAACCAATTTGACATTCTCTTTTAAACCGTTTCTGTGGAATAATCGCTACATTTTTTTCTTTACTAATTTGTGTATTTTCTTTGTAGAATATAATATATGACACTGCAAAACTCATCATGAGCATATGCATAAAGAAAAAGGCCTTCCAAATTTCATTTCCGTTAAAATGACCGCTATTAATATTGAGAAACCAAATTGAGTTCATACTATTATATCCGCCAAGAAATACGGACATTGACTGTCCAAATTCAAAAGCAAAACCTACTCCAATGAACAGTAAAAAGAAATTAATTCTATTAGTTGTCTTGTACAAAAGAATCTCTGTAAGAACTAAAGTGCCGATGGCAAACCCACCAGTGAAAACCAAGACTTGTTCAAGCTGCTTATAACAATTCAGTATAAGTAGAATAAAATCCACAAATAATATAAACAGCAACATTATTGCTCTTTGCACATTCTTCTTATTTACATACATGATATAAATTATTATTCCTCTCTATTTTTTACATATCAAATCTGCTATGCATCCCTTAGGTGTAAGATAGTACCCTCTGTAATTCAAGAAGAGCTTACACCAATCTAATATTTTCCTATTACGCAAATATTTCATTCTTAAATCACAGAAGGAAATTATATCATTCAAAACGACAACTTTATCGCATGATAGTCTATCTAGAAAAAAAGTATTCACAGCTTTGGCCATTTCTGCAGTCTGATATCTTTTGGTTACCGTGTTTAAATGCTCAGTACTCGCATTATCTCCATGCCGCCTAAAAATCATCGTCGCATAGTGATATATGGCCATCTCGCCTTTTGCTGATGCAAAATACCACAAATTACAGTCATGGGCGAAATCAACATTCCAATCTTTTTCGATTTCTTCAAAAAAAGCTTTTCTAAAACAATATGTGCTCCCTGGTCTTGTGACATAATACCATTTCTGATCAAAAGGTATCATTTCTACCTTTCCTGTATTCTTCATCTGTCTTGCTACACTTTGATAGTTGCTTCTCTTCTCACCTTCTAGTCTAATTGAATAATCTGATGCTAGTACACTTATCTTTTCGTTCTCTTCAAGAATACGTATCATCTTCTCAATTTTATCAAGAATCCAAATATCATCTTGATCACAAAGAAAGATAATATCACCAGATGTTTCTTGTATGCCTTCAAAGAAGTTCTTTTTCCATCCTTTATTTGAAGCATTCACCATTACTTTCCAGTCATTCAACTCATTATAATCGATATAACTCTGTATGAGTTGTACCGTTTGATCTGATGACTGATCATCAAATATAAGGACTTCATCAGCTTTTCTTGTTTGTGTGCGAATGGAATCCAACTGTTCTTCTACATATTTTTCTCCATTATATGTTGTCATTACTACCGAAATCTTCATTTCAATGTACCCTCTGCTTGATTTTAAATACCACCATTTTAATCTTTCTCACTACACTATTCTTTCTTTCCAAACCATTTTTAACTTTTACCGCGACATCTTCTTTATAGGTCTTAACAAGATTCTCATTGGATGCTCCACCAAATGTAAAATATGCCACCACTTGATCTATCCTTTGAAACTGGTTACCTTGAAGATACGCTCGCAGAAAGAAATCGTAATCGGCACTAATATGGAACTGAGTGTCGAATTGAAGCTGTCGTTGTAACTCAGACTTCACAAATGCAGCCTGTGGGCAGAACGGTAGATGATATGTTATGGTTTCAATAGATTTCGCTTTTTCAATATACTGTTCATTCGGTTTAATAAAACAAGTATCTCCATAAACAATATCTGCTGATGTGTTTCTGAGTATCGTAATAACCCGTTCAATGCTGTCATTCTTATAATATAAATCATCTGCATTCATATAAGTCAAATACTCACCGGTTGCTCTCTGAGCCCCCTTATTCATTGCATCATAGATTCCCTTATCTTTCTCAGAGTGATAGTTAATTTCTATTCCTTTTCGCTGAAATTCCGGAATATACTTCTTAATAATCTCGTTGGTCCCATCTGTGGATTTCCCATCTACAACAACCCATTCAAACTCTGTAAATGTTTGCTCAAGAATTGATTTTATAGTTTTTTCTATTGTGTTTTCGGCGTTGAAACAAACCGTAATAATTGATAGTTTCATTTGAATTTTCCTTAATTAATCATATTTTTCTGCTAAAGCAAGATACATATTCTCAAGTTTCTTAGCCTCATGAGTAATATCATACCCATGTTCAGCAACGTATTTTCTGCCATCATATCTATCCGGTTTTCCAAGTTCAAGTAGCTTTTCCACCCAAACATTCTTCTCCAATGGAATGTAGATCATTTTATCTGCTCCGCTTAAATTCGTTTCCTGCGGAACACCATCAGAGCTTATGCAGGTTATCCCATTTGCTTGTGCCTCAATCAGAACAAAGCCAAACCCTTCAAAAAATGACGGAAATACGTATAAATCAAACGTATTATAGTAATCATGCGCATTTTCCTGTTGTCCTGCAAGAATGACCTTTTCACTCAAATTGTTCTCTTTGATTTTCTTTTCGATATCCTCTCTAAGCCATCCATCGCCAACACACATCAACTTATAACTATCATTTCTTTTTACTAATTCAGCAAACATCTCAATCAGAAAAGTATGATTTTTTTGTGTGTCGAATCTTCCTACATGCCCTAACAAAATGGTGTCATCACTCACACCATACTTTTCTCTTAGGATCTTTCTCTTATTAGTATCAAATACAAACTGGCTTGTATCAATTGCATTGTGAATCACCTTAAAGGGAGCATCGCCAAAGAGCCACTTTCCTGCTTCATTAGAACATGCGAATCGATTTGTAGCATATCTATTTATGTTTTTTCTTGCGAATTCGTTAATTTGATATTTGATTGGATTGGTAGTTAAATGCTGTGTATTATGACTATGTGCTATCCGAACAGAAACATCACATTCTTTTGCAATCTTTAATACCCAGCAACTCATTGCGTCAGCATGAGAGTGAACAATCTTATACTGGCCGTTACTAAATACTTTCCTCAATTTCTTTTGGTACTCAATTGGATGTTTACTTTTTTTTGGCAATCGATATATCTTACACCCTAATGATTGCAGTTCTTCATCATAAGCACCTTTTTCAAGTCCTGTTACCGCAAAATCAATGTGTACCACATTTGAATCCATATGGCGAATATAATTCATCATAAAAGTTTCAATTCCACCACGATTCATCGGTCCGCCATTTACATATAATATATTGACTGCCATTATATTCTCTCCTATTTCTCTATCACCGTTTAAAGATTATTTTCATTTTGTTTATGCACATCTTTTCCGAAAAACGCTCTACACAAGTTTCACGATTGCTTTCTATCACAGCAATATATTGCTTTTTGTTAACTTTTAACAGGAAAGCAATTCTTTGTATAACTTTATGTACTCTGCAAGACGTTGCTCTTTTCCATATTCCAACGCTACGCTTCTACATTTTTCTCGCAATGAAAGCTCGCCCCTATCAAGTGCCATAATCGAACTACTTTCTTTTACATCAGCCGAATTGGCAGTGAACTCCCCATTAACAATGGGCGCATTGACTAATCTAACCATTTTACGTATTTCTTTTATAACTCTTCCTAAATCAACCCGTTGCGAAGTTTCTTTCTTAATAATTGTTCCGATTGCTGTTCCATCCTTCTTCAGCGCATCTTCTATGACTTCTGGACTTCCTCCGGTATCATATGTAATAACTGGTGTGCCACACGCAAGCGCTTCCAAATTTGTAGTTGGATAATTATCTTCATACGTTGGGTTAAAGAAAACATCCGCAACAGAATATAGTTCTACAAGCTCATTTACATTGCTTGTTCGACAAATCCCAATCAATTCCGCAGGAAGTTTTTTCTTCTGTTCTGGTTTAACACCAACAACAATAAACCTGATATCCTGATTTTCCTGTGCCAAGTGAATAAAATCATTAAGCCCTTTTCTTTCAGTCCATTCAGATGCGACTCCCAGAACAATCGGTTCTCCTCGTGGAGCATATTTACTCTTCAACTTTCCATTACTTCTTGGCCGATAAAGTTCTGTATCTATTCCGTTGTGAATTACCTGAACCGGATAATTGCTCAGATACGATTGCTTAACAATATTTTCAAGCCACTTGCTGGGTGTAACAATAACTGCATTTATTCCTGCAAATAACTCTTTCTTTTTATTCCAATTCCATTTTGAGGAGTCTAAAAGAATTGATGTCGGATATGTATTTTTCTGTTCACAGTGACTGCATCCAGTTTTCCACTTCTGACATTCTACCATATCAAAATAAGCACAATGTCCTGTCATCGCCCAACAATCATGTAAAGTCCAAACAACCTTAATATCATGCGCTTTGATAAATTCAAAGAGCATCTCAATATTCAGATAATACCCATGAATATTATGCAGATGGATAATATCTGGCTTAATAATTTCAAGCTGTGATATTAGTCTACGTGTTGCACTCTGTGAAGCGAATCCAGTTCTGTCTGTTAAACGAGTATACACACCATGAATTTTCACTCCAAGCTCGTCCTTTATGACAATTTCATTATCGTTTTCAGCGCCACGCCCACGCCCCCATACAACAAATGATTCGTTTCTGTTTTGAAGCAATAACTGATGAATTCCCAGCATAATTGCTCCTGTTGCTTTATACGGGAAAGTATTAATCTGAACAATCCTCACTCTTTTTCTCTCCTTTACATCTTCAGAATTTCTTCAGCATACTTTCTCACAGACACATTTCTGGTCAGATTCTTCTCCAGATTCTCACGGCTTCTGGCTCCCATTGCCTTCAGCTCACTATTTCCGGCATTCTCAATGAACCAGCAGATGTTTTCCTCAACCTTGTCATACTCACCTGGCTCACAACAAAGACCACCTTGTGTATCTTCGATCAGGCAGCGAACCTCAGAGCCTGATTCCAGAACTCCTAATATTGGCTTAGCTGCCGCCATTATTCCGTATGCCTTTGATGGACAACTCACGCCCTTAATGCCTTTTGCATTCACACACCAATGAACATCACCGGCATTCAAGCTATAGATCAGGTCTGACTTATCCTGATAAGGAATGAAAACCACATTGTCCATGTAATGATCTTTCACATAGTTCTTCAGCTTCTCCAGCACAGATCCGGCACCAACGAATGCAAACACAACTTCTCTGCCATCTGCGGTTTTCGTGCCTGGTTTGAATCGCTCCACGACCTCAATCAATTTCTCCAGATCATAGTACAATCCAATATTTCCGGAATACATAATGACGAACTTGCCATCCAGACCATATTTCTTCCTGAATTCCAGAACCTTCTCATTATTTTCATCCAGCGGATAAATCTCATTCTCATCGATCCAGTTGTTGATCATGACGGTTTTGGGAACTTTCTTCCCCTTGAAACGGTTCTCCACTGTTTCCACCAGATCACGGCCGACTGTGATCACAAGGTCGCTCCGCTTGCAGCTGAACTTGTCAAACCACATCATAACGTCGGTGACGAACTTGCTCTTGGTATAGCCAACGGCCAGCACCTGCTCCGGATTGAAATCCTGAATATTATAAATGTACTTGGCATGTTTCATCCATTTGCCCCAAACGCCAAGCAGACCGCCGAGAATAGGAGGCTGAGAAATTGAGAACACATAATCCATCTTTCCAACCTTAAAGGTAGCTCCCATTGCTCCAAAGAAATAAGAAACGATGTTCTTTACACGGCTCTTCTTATTGGTCTTGCTAAATTCCGGCACTCGGATCCGCAGCATTTTTACGCCGTTGATTTCTTCTTCATAATATTTCTTTGTTTTGTATTTATCTTCAATCGTCCCTAAATAACTGGGCACTACACAAATGACTGTGATGTTAAATTTATCCAGCATACTCTCCGCCAGTTCACGGAGGATCTGCCCCGTTGACGCAGTATCTGGAATATAGTAATGAGCATAAATCAGAAGATTTTTCTTACCTGCTCTCTCTTTCTTCATCTGCTATATTCCTCCAAATTTACTTCATTCCTTATTACGAAATGAAGTTTTTCAAAACTTATCTTCACACAAACTCCACGCTCCAGACATCCACCCCGGAATCCTGGAACACATCTCTCAACCTCTGATGCAGCATCTCCTGTGTGACGCCTTTCTTCAGTATTACCTGCAGGAAACCGCCGCCTCCGGCTCCGGAGATGAATTTTCCGTCGATCATGTCTTCACATACACTGAAGATCTGGTCTATGCAGGTGTTGGTTGAGCCGGCATCCAGCTTTTTGGAGATTTCCCAGTGCTGGTTGAGAAGGCTCGCGAATTCGTCGATGTCTTCTTTTTCCAGGGCAAATTTCATGAGTGCTGCTACTTTCTGCATCTCATCCAGTGCCTCCAGAGATTCTTTTCGGCCGCCGATGTAATTTCCTACGACTTCTCTGAGAAGGTTTCGGGCAAGGCGCCTCTGACCTGTATAGATCAAAGCGAATCGTTCCTGAAGCTCCTGTTTCGTTTTTTCCGAGATCTCTACCTTTTCTACCTTCAGCTGCTGCCGGATTCCGGGTCTTGATGTGATAAATTTGATTCCGGGTGTCAGTCCGCCAACCTGATCCTGCCAGCCGCCGCCTGTGCTCATGATCTGCTCCAGGTTGAGGACTGTATCATAGATCTGGCTGTCATCCCAATTCTCCCCAAGAAACTCTGCAAAAGCTTTGACGCAGGCTCCTGCAAGGATACTGCTTGTTCCAAGGCCGGAGCCTTTGGGAACGCCTTTGACACAGGTGGAAAGGTAGAATCCGCCGCCCATTTTTTCCAGGACCTTTTTCAGATCAGCCTTTTCCTCCAGCGGAAGGATCCCGCAGGCGATAATAGCTGCCTTGTGCAGGGCAAAAGGATCGTATGGATTATGGCAGTCCTGGATCTCTTCTGCACTTTCTGCTGTTCCGTAAGCACCTGTGTCTGTGCTTGCCAGCTCAATATGTAATTCCGGTATCTTCCGGATCTCTACCTCGATGGGTTCACAGCCTCTCAGCAGGATTGCTGCATTAAGAACAGTTCCTCCGTGTTCGTTGCAGTATGGCGGTGTGTCTGACCAGCCACCGCCCCAGTTCACACGTACCGGCAGATTTACCTTTACCTTTTCTTTTGCGATCGTATAGCCGCAGTTTCCTGTCAGCTGCGTCTGAGATGCGATCTCTTTCTGGATCTGGGAAAAGCACTCTTGCTCCAGCACATCGTATGTTTTTCCGTCAAAGCATTTTTTAGTGAATTTCATGGAACGTGATACTGCATACAGGATCCGTATTTTCTGTGAAAAATCTGCTTTTTCAGCTTCTTTCATCAGCAGATGGTAATGTTGTTCCTGGATTTCTTTTTCACCAAAGATCTTAAGTGCAGGAATGTAATGTCCGCCTTTTTTCAATTCTTCCAAAAATACTGCCACCAGGATCCTTGCTTCCAGATCTTTTTTCCAGGAAAGGATATTTTCTGTATTTCCATACCGGAAGGATTCTTCCAGACTCAGTCTCGGCTGTTTTTTCCAGCTCTCGATCTGCAGGGGTTCAGCAAGTCCTTCGCTCATTTTTACAAGAATTTCCTGCCTGTGCTGCTTCCTGGAATGTTTTGCAAACCGGATACAGTTTTGCATTCCAGAGTGCGTGGGTTTCGCCGGTCCAGATATCTTCCGGTGCCAGTCCATTGGCTGAAAGAAAATCCGCCAGGTTTCCGCGCAGAAAGCTTCCTCGTTCTTCCAGCGTTTTCTTCGGATTATCCATGACTCCATATGTACGGATCACGCACCGTCCTGTCTGACCGCCGTAAAGCTCTGTGATCTCGTCCTTCAGCTTCACACCGTGAAATACTGTGTTCGCCGGTATATGTACATCCTTCAGGGAGAGTCCGGATACTACAGCGCCCTTTCCGACATGGGTTCTTCCCTCAAGGCAGGTGTCTTCAATATAGGTTCCTTCCTCGATGTCTGCTTCCGGCCCGATCAGTGCTGTATGCAAAGCTCCCTGGCAATTCAAGTCATTGGTGAATACGTGTTTTTTCCAGTCAAGGAACTCATAATCGGTTACTTCTTCTGTCATCAGAGCACGCAGCTCTCTCGTTGTCCCAAAGTGGATAAATTCTGCAGGAGAAAGACAGATCAGCTTCATCTGAAAAGGACTTAATGCCTTCCATATTTTTTCTCTGCAGGTAAAAAGCTCTGTGCAGAATTCGCCTTCCGGTTTTTCTTTCTGATATTGTTCAAAGGTAGAATCTGCCGCCAGCGGATACAGAAAATCTCCGTAAAAGCTGACTCTTGCTTTTTCATTTACAAAGCTTTCGTATTTATCCGGATCTGCTTTTTTTCCTGATGCATCAGCGATCAGACTGAAAAGTGTTTCCAGTATTTCGGCGTCCAGAAGTACGGCGCCTGTGTCAAGATCCACGCAGTCCTGTCCATTCACGGCTCCCAGCCTGCGAAGTGTTTCTGCCGGCTGTTTGTGAAGGAACATTTTTACATGGTCGCTTCCATCGTTCAAAAACACTCCATGATCGACTCCCACTTCTACCGGAGATTTCATGGAGATCGCCGCAGCTCCGCGGAACTGGGCATCTATCTGTAAAGGATTAAAAAGGAGGAGCACATCCCCGGAAAGTACCAGCATTCCTTCTTTGAACCTGGCCGGAACGCCTGCCATGCTGATGAGAAATTCATCAAACAGTGTAGAGCCTCTTCCATCCGGAAGTTCTCTTGGTACTGGTGAAAAAAGCTTTCCGCACACAGAATACTGTGGGACTCTTTTGCTGTCTCCGCCGGAATGGATCACAAGGATTCTTTTGTTATGGAAATCTCCCCGGAGTCCTTCTTCCTCCGAAAGAAATCGGAGTACATTCAGAGTTGCTCCGCCGGAGCCTACTCTCTTGCCTTCCGGATCCGGGAGCACGAAATATTTCGTCCATCCCGGCAGTACACCCTGTTCCAATCTGTCTGCGATCTGGCTGCGGAAGGATCTGGCCTGTTCTTCATTTGATGAGGTCAGTATCACATAGTCCCATCTGGGAAAATTTACTTTGCGGATGCTTCGTGCATAGTCTTCCCATGCATCCTGGCAGCTTTGCCGCAGAAAAAGATTTTTCAGTTTCCTGTATTCTGTGTTCATTGCTATCCTTATCCTTTGCTTTTTCATACTTTCTTTTTTTTACATAACTTCGAATACTCTTATCCGCTGTCACGGCTGTGCCGGAGCTTCTGGCGGAAATTCTTGGCCGACTCTTCCTTATGATAAGGGAGACACGACAGGCGGTATTCAACCTGTCAGCATCTGCCTGTAGCAGAAGCTGAGTTGTGCTCTCGCTCTATAAAACAGTGGTCATACCACTTGTTTTCCAAACTGAAGAATACATTTATGGCTCAGGTTTCTGGCACTGTTCAGGCTTCGGCTTCCTCTGTGCCCGTTCTCACAGGTATATTCATCTGTTTTGCGGTTTGCTGTCTTAACTGGCGCACCGCAGACAGAACAGGTTTCGGATATCCCTTTTGCATAGGTTTCAATGACCAGAATGCCGTTTTTCCATGCTTTATAGGGCAGATTGCTCCTGATCCCGGAGCTCAGATGCATAGTGCTCCAGTTTCCTGATCCAATCATCACATAGTCTGTGTATTCTTTTTTGTATTTTGGAAGGACGATCAGCGAAACCTGCTTTTCCAGGCAGAAGCCTATGATCTGTGAACTGATCTCATGGGCATAATGCTCCGACAGGTGTTTCAGATGCATCCAGTATTTCCTGTTTTCTCCGGGCTGTTTTTCCCCGCCGAGAGATTTCCGGGCTTTCTCGATTTTCTTCCTGATCTGATCGCAGCGATGCGTATATTCTTTTCCGCCGCTCCAGAATTTCACACCTGTTTCCTTCCCTGTGCCGTCACATACTGTCCCCACAGCAAAAACATCTCCGTTTGTAAACTGGATGGCACAGATCTTCCGCCCTTCCTGGATACGCTGCTTTACTGTTGCAGTGTCTGCTGTAAATTCCTTCACGGGAACATGCAGCATGAGATATTTCTTCTCAAAGGTTACTGAGGGTGACATCAGCTCTGCTTCTGCGGGAAATTCTCTGCCATACAGTCTGCATCTCATCCATTTCCATTGTTCTCCTGTCCATACCTTCAGTGTAATCTCCTTATGAGAAAAATCTCTGTACATTCCTTTATAATAGGTAACTGCTGAATGAAGCTTTTCTGCTTTCCTCCCCGGAATGGACTTTTGCCTGGATATGTGACTCTTTGCTGCGGCTATGGCACTGTTTATCGCAGCCCGCCTGAAATACAATGGGACTTTTTCCCAGGGAAGGGGATTCTGTGGAACCTGCTTGTCTCTTCCCATAATAGTCAGAACCTCCAGGGCCCGAAGAGTTTTCTGGCTCCCCAGTTCTCCCAGTTCCTCATGAGCCAGCAGAAGATCATAATAAAAGCTTTCAATTTCATTATAGAAATCCTGGGTTTTCCTGAGCCATTCCGGATGTCCGCAGCAAAGTCGGAGTCTTCTGGTTGTTATGCTGTAGCCTGTATTGGACGGCATGTTCTCTTCCTTCCGTTTATTTATATAACTTATCCAATATTATTATCTTGTCGCTTAATGTTAGATTAAGCGACAGTAATTTTTTCGGATTATTCTGTTGTTTGATCCAAGATTTTGAACCATATGTAATGGTAACATCCGCTTTAATGCTTGTCAAGCGATCTGAAACTGCCATAGCTGTCCAATTATGTCGTTTTTTGTGCCGTTTTACGCAGCTTTTTATATATCAGAGAAAGAAAAATACATATCAATATATAAAAGTGGTCATGATAAGTGGTCAGCTTTTGTGGTCAGAAAAATGGCGAATTTCCTTATATACAGGTTTTTCAGGTCCTGTCGCTTAATCTAACATTAAGCGGCAGTTTTCACATTCTCTTCATTTTCCTTTCACACAATGCACACATTTTTTTACTATATTATTAACTGTAGATAGCAAATGCTAAACAATCTTTTTCTTTTTCATACTTTTTTGCCGGGAGTCAGCACAACTCCCGGCCTCCTTTTTTCATTCTTCAGGTAGTTCGCCTGCATTTTCTATTATTATTAAAGATATAAAAATATGTCTTGTTTTTTCTTATTATATATATTATACTGGTCAAGAACTTATTGTTCCCGTCCATTCTGTTCTTTGATAATTTCATAGACTTCACACTCGAAACATGATACAATATCCGCACAGAGAAATATGCGGTACAATTTTTATAGGAGGATACGCATATGCTAGATCAGAAAGATTTGGAATTATTAGCCGGTATGATAAACCCGATCAATGTCCAGCTGGGCAATATAAATAACCGATTAGATGGTATCGACGCCAGACTGGATGCAGTGGATACTCGTCTCGACGGTATTGACGCTCGTCTCGATGCTATGGATGTTCGTTTTGATGGTATCGACGCTCGTCTTGATGCTATGGATGTTCGTCTCGACGGTATTGACGCTCGTCTCGATGCTATGGATGTTCGTTTTGACGGTATCGACGCTCGTCTTGATGCTATGGATGTTCGTTTTGATGAAATAGATGCCCGCTTCAACCGGGTAGAAAACAGACTTGAAATGATCGATCTGAAATGTGATACCAACAGAAAACGCCTGGACGACCTTTCACTGGATGTTAAGCTTGCAGAACGGGATATCCGAAAAGATATCAAAAATTTACAGGACACAACAGAAACTCTTGTCGTTGTACTTCAGGGAAGAGGTATTTTACCTGACCCAGGTAACACAATACAGACAGCCTGATCATATCATGTAAAGAGTGTGAAGCCTATGAAAGTATCAAGGGATCACACTCTTTATTATCATCCATACAACCATCTTTCTCCTCAAAAAATGGTTGCATTTACAATTCGTTTATGTTATAATTATATGCGTTGCGGGGTATGGCGTAGCTTGGTAGCGCGCACGGCTGGGGGCCGTGAGGTCGCAGGTTCAAATCCTGTTGCCCCGATATTTCTAACAAATTCAAGGATTTCCGAGGTCTGATGACTTCGGATTTTTTATTACCTTTATTACCTTACTATTTTTCGAAAGGAAGGTTTTGCATGCAGGATAATCTGTCTCTTTATCATATTTTTTATACGGTAGCACGTACCGGCAGTATCTCCCACAGTTCCCGGGACCTTTATATCAGCCAGCCTGCTATCAGCAAGTCGATCCAGAAGCTGGAGCAGAATCTGGATACCGTTCTTTTTAAACGCAGTTCCCGGGGTGTCACTCTGACCCCGGACGGTGAGCTTCTTTTTGAAAAAGTAAAAGAAGCTCTTTCACTTCTGGATGAAGGAGAAAATTCCATTCGCCATAACCGTTCCCGGGACATTCCAAAGCTGCGTCTGGGCGCCAGTTCTACTCTTACCAGATATGTACTGCTCTCCCACCTGGAAAACTATATTGCACGTTTTCCTCATGTACGTATCACAATTTCCTGCCAGTCTACTTATCAGACGCTGCAGCTTCTGGATGAGGAAAAAATCGATCTGGGACTCATCGGACGGCCGCAGAAGCTTCGGGGATATTATTTTCAGCCTCTTTTGAAAATCCAGGATACCTTTGTCTGTACACAGCAGTATCTGGAAAATCAGAAAAAGCTCTATCCGGATGAACCTCTGATCCAGGCAGCAACTTTCATGATGCTGGATGAGGACAATATTACACGTCAGACCGTGAACACTCAGCTGAAAGAACATCATGTGGAATTAAGTCATATTCTGGAAGTAACAACTATGGATCTTCTGATCCAGTTTGCGGAAATTGGTCTTGGGATTGCATGTGTGATCCGTGATTTTGTAAAAAAAGAGCTGGAAGAAGGAACTCTGGTGGAAGTACCGGTAGGATTTTCTTTTCCGCTGCGTGAGATCGGGTTTGTATGCAGACAGAAAGATGCTGATTCGGCTTTGATCGCGCCATTTTTTGATGATGAAACAGACCATCCGGCTAAATAAAGGAATGTAAAAAAATTCCCATCTGATCATTGCGACCAGATGGGAATTTTAAATTTCAAAAAAGCTTCCTACCACTGTATTACGTGTGTGACTTTTTTGACTCAAACTTCGCTGCGCTTCGTTCGAGTAGCGCAAAATTTATTGCACCTGCAATAAATTTTGCTTAGTTATTAATAAGCTTGTCCTCGCCGTTCCAGCTGTAGAGTTTACGGATCTCTTCGCCGACTTTCTCAGACTGATGCTCAGCAGCTAATTTTCTCATAGCTTTGAAGTGAACCTGTGCACCTGCATCGGACATGTCGAGTAAGAAGTCTTTTGCAAATGTACCATCCTGGATATCGGAAAGAACTTTCTTCATAGCTTTCTTTGTATCTTCTGTGATGATCTTCGGTCCTGTGATGTAATCGCCGTACTCAGCTGTATTGGAGATAGAATATCTCATTCCTGCGAATCCTGACTGATAGATCAGGTCAACGATCAGTTTCATCTCATGGATACACTCGAAGTATGCGTTTCTTGGGTCATAACCAGCTTCAACAAGTGTCTCGAAACCAGCCTGCATAAGTGCGCAAACACCACCGCAAAGTACAGCCTGCTCACCGAAGAGGTCTGTCTCTGTCTCTGTACGGAATGTTGTCTCAAGAACACCAGCTCTTGCTCCGCCGATTCCAAGTGCATATGCAAGTGCGATATCCTGAGCTTTACCTGTAGCATCCTGCTCTACAGCGATCAGACAAGGAACACCTTTACCAGCCTGATACTCGCTTCTTACTGTGTGTCCAGGTCCTTTCGGAGCGATCATTGTAACATCAACATATGCTGGTGGTTTGATGCATCCGAAATGAATGTTGAAACCATGAGCGAACATAAGCATGTTGCCTTCCTCAAGGTTCGGCTCGATATCGTTCTTGTAAAGTGCAGCCTGTTTCTCATCGTTGATCAGGATCATGATGATATCTGCTTTCTTAGCTGCTTCAGCAGATGTATATACCTCGAAGCCCTGCTCCTCAGCTTTTTTCCAGGATTTGCTTCCTTTGTAAAGACCGATGATTACATTACATCCGGACTCTTTAAGGTTCAGTGCATGTGCATGTCCCTGGCTTCCGTATCCAATAATCGCAATTGTCTTACCATCTAATAATCCAAGATTACAGTCTTCCTGGTAAAAAATCTTATTTGCCATTTTACTTTCCTCCTCTGATGTTTACAACATCTTCTTCATAAAAATTATTTATCGTTAAGAGAGTAGCTGCTCTCCTAGCAAACATATGTAAAAATTTTTACAGGTACCGGACATCGTCACTGCCTCGTGACAGACCTGTGATTCCCGTTCTTGCAAGCTCAAGGATCTCATAGTCAGCCATCAGCTCCACAAACGCCTGCAGCTTGTTCTGGCTTCCGGTCATCTCCATAATAAGAGAATCCTTACTTACATCCACCACCTTGGCACGGAAGATATCTGCAACAGAAAGAGCTCCCTGTCTCTGTTCCGGCTTCACAGCAACCTTGACGAGCATCAGCTCACGGGCAACGCTGTCGTCCTGTTCAAGGACCTTAACATCCCGTACATCTTCCTGCTTCGCCAGCTGCTTGGTGATCTGCTGGAGCATCTGATCATCTCCCTCACAGACAACTGTCATACGGGAATATCTCTGATCTGCAGTCACTCCTGCGGTAATGCTGTCAATATTATATCCACGGCGGCTGAAAAGACCAGCCACACGGCTAAGGACTCCGGAGGTATTATCCACAAGGATGGATAGTATTCTCTTTTCCATAATACACCTGCTTTCAACACTTTTATGTATAGAAAACCGACTTCGTCAGTTAACGCTTTAATCTAATAAACCCTTGCTTTCTTACCATTATAACAACTTCGAAAATTTTGTCAATCAAAATTTCCTGCAAAATTCCTTCAGGATGATAAGAAATGTTTTTATCCTCAGATCAGATATTTTTTCTTAAGCTCCTCGGATGCCTTTGGTGTCAGATAGAGTTTTTTCCGAAGGAATCTTTCAATTCCTCCGTTTTCTTTTTCGATGACATCAAAAACTGTATTGATATAAGACTCCTTCACCTGATAGAAGGCTTTCAGATCTGCAAGCTTCCGGCTGTTTTCCGGCCGGTCTGCCCGGTAAAGCCTGCGCATATATTTCAGTTCATCTTCCAGACATGGATTCGACCGCATATAATCCCTTCGTATCGTTTCCTTAGGTACACCCAAAGCAAAGAGCAAAAGTGCTGTTCCGACTCCTGTCCGGTCTTCTCCTGTGGCACTGTGAAAAACAACAGCTCCATTCTTTGCATGAAGCAGGACATCCAGAAAACGTGCATACTGCTTCAGAGAATACTCATCCGTAACGAAATTCCGGTACCAGTCCTGCATATACCGGTCTACATCACCATAGCAGGACATCACATGTTCAAAAAAGCTGTTTCCACTGCTGTCCTCATCCCGGATTGGAATGTGATAATACTCCACTCCTGCCATGATATCATCCGGTTTTTTCTTTACTTCTGCAGCTGACCTGAAATCGATTACTGTTTTTACATTATATTCTTCTGAAAGGATCCGGTTGTCTGCAGCAGAAGCATGATAGATTTCTCCGCTGCGCAAAAGCTTTCTGGGAAGAATGTGCGAACCGTCTACTGTCATCAATGCACCCAGATCTCTTGTATTCGGAAGATTCTGAAGCGGAATCCTGCTTCCTTTTGGAAAACCAACCGCAAGATCCGGATTCAGTACTTTAAGAAGCTGAAGGCAATCCTGTACCTCCTGCTCTGTCATATCAAATTTATAACGCTTCTGACGTCTGGTTATGATCACCAGATAATTGATGATCAGCTGCTTTTCACCGGTTTTATCGGTTCCCTCACGGCGCATGTACGCCCAGAGAATATCTTTACACGGAAGACTGTTGAGCATCATATGTCTGGTAAACACAAAAAAGCCATCTTCGATCCGTATTTTTCCGTATCTCATTTTCTTTCCTTTCTCCTTCTCAACCCCTGTGCTGCTTTCTTCGCAATACTTTTTATCATACCAGAAATCTCCAGTCCCGTATACCTCGTTTGACAATTTTCGTAGTTTGGATATAATAAACAGAGAAATTTTACCACAGGGAGGCTTTCTTTTATGGACAATCTTATTTTCTGTCTGAATGTTACCGTGCCCATCTTTCTTACACTGCTCCTGGGATATTTTTTCCGGAGGATCGGACTGTTTGATGAAACATTTGTCAATCGTATGAACAAATTTGTGTTTGTCATCCCCCTGCCTGTGCTTCTGTTTCAGGACATCGCTAAAATCGATATCTATGAGGCCTGGGATCCCAAGATGGTTCTTTTCTGTTTTGCGATCACATCGCTCAGTATTATGATCTCCGTGCTCCTGTCCCGTTTTCTCCACCCTTCCGATATCCGGGGCGAGTTTATCCAGGCATCCTACCGCAGCAGCGCAGCGATCCTTGGTATCGCCATTATCCAGAACCTTTACGGAAATGCAGGTATGGCACCACTGATGATCATTGCCAGCGTCCCTCTTTACAATGTAATGGCTGTTGTAGTTCTCTCTGTCTTTAAACCAGGTCAGGGAAAAATAGATGGTACCGTTCTGAAGCACACTTTAAAGGGAATTGTCACCAATCCCATCATTCTCGGCATTGCAGCCGGTACACTCTGGTCCCTTCTTCGTCTTCCATTTCCGAAGATCCTGGACTCTACGGCAGGCAATCTTGCAAAAACCGCCACTCCTCTTGGCCTCATGGCTATGGGCGGATCTCTGCACTTCGGAAAAGCCTTTTCCCGGCTGAAAGCATCTGTTGCCTGTACATTTATGAAACTTGTCGGTTATGAAGCACTTTTTCTTCCTCTTGCCATCCGTTGCGGTTTTACAAAGGACAAGCTGGTTTCCATCATTATCATGCTGGGGTCTGCCAGCACCGTTACCTGCTTTGTCATGGCAAAAAACATGGGACATGAGGGCTCTTTTTCTTCGGGAGTCGTGCTTCTTACCACATTATTCAGTGCCTTTACCCTGACACTCTGGCTGTTTATCTGCAAAGGTCTGGGACTGATCTGATATTGCAGTTTCTGCATATTATCTACCCGGAAAAATCTGTAACATAAAATGCTGTAAGAACTATGATTTCTGGTTCTTACAGCATTTTTTTATAAAAGCATATTCACATAAAGCTATCATTTCTGATGTGGATGTTTCTGTTCTTACAATCTCATAGCCTACAAAACAAACGAAGCATTCTCTCAGATCAGCTTCAGATATTTCAAGCCATCCCGAATGCCGTAGTGGAACATATCAGACGTAACATAATCTGCCAGTTCTTTGATCTTCGGAGAAGCATTTCCCATGGCAACCTTTGTTGCAGCGTATTCAAACATGGCAAGATCATTGTTGCTGTCTCCAAAAACAACGGTATTCTCCCACGGAATATCAAACAGGCGGATCACAGCTGCGATCCCAACAGCCTTGTTAAAGCCCTTTGGCACCAGTTCAATGGTATTTCCCACAAACGAACTGCTGCCTTCATGGCGGATGATATCATAGTATTCTGATAAAATGGATAACGCTGCCTCCGCATCACATCCCTCCGTCATTTTTGCACTGATCTTATTGATCCGCATACAATCCTCATTTCCACGGATAGGCCTCCATTTATCGCCCAGGGATTCTGTGATCAGACTGGCATACCAGTTCACTTCATCGGTATACTCCTCTTTGTCATAATACATAAAATCCGCGCCTTCCATTACCGGGATCAGTCCATATTTTCTGAGAACCTCCACAGAAAGCTTTGCAACCTCCGGCGTCATCTCTTTATTAAAAAATCTCTTCCCGTCCTTCTCAATGGTGGATCCGCAGGCACTGATCATTCCCGTAAAAGGGATCTGCTCCAGATACCAGGATACAAACGCACGACTTCTTCCTGTGCAGAGCCACGCTTCATGTCCGTTATCTACCAGCGCACAGATGGCTTCTATGGCACTGTCCGGCACTCCTTTTTTCATATCACAGACTGTTCCGTCCGCATCAAAAAATACTGCTTTTCTGCTCATTTTCCTGTCCTCCGATATCACCTGTAAAATACCTTTGCCGCACGGATCAGGCTTTCCGTATCTTTCACTCCGGCTGTTTCATAAGCGGAATGCATCGCCAGCTGCGGCAGACCGATGTCGACCGTATTCATGGCCGCCTGGGTATTGGAAATATTTCCCAGAGTGGAACCACCGGCAATATCGGAACGGTTCACAAATGTCTGATATGGCACATCTGCTTCTCTGCAGAGTTCCTTGAAGATTGCTGTGGAAATCCCATCGGTACAATATTTCTGATTGGCATTATATTTGATCACAATTCCACCATTCATCACCGGACGGTTTACAGGATCTGCCTTGTCTGTATAATTCGGATGTAATGCATGTGCATTGTCCGCAGAGATCATAAAGCTCTCCGCAAGGGCCATCAGATAACTCTCCTGATCTCCGCCAAGGGCCAGATTGATACGAAACAGTACATCTTTAAGAAATGTGGATGCAGCTCCCTGCCTGGTAGTGCTTCCCACTTCTTCATTATCCAGTACACAGTGGACTGCAATGACCTTCTTCTTATCTGCCTGAAGAAAGCCTTCCATTGAAGCGAAAGCACACTGCAGATCATCTAATCTTGGACTGGAAACAAATTCATTCCTGGATCCCCAGATCGTTCCGGGCATCCGGTTATAGAGAAACAGATCATGGCCCAGGATATCCTCCGGACGGATCTCTGCCTCTTCTGCCAGCATCCGCATGAAGTTTCCTTTTTCGCCACTGCCACTGTACAATGGAAGCATATCCTTCTGGACATTATAATGATAGCCTCCGTTAATATCTCGGTTCATATGGATCGCAAGGCTCGGGATCATGACCAGATCTCTGTCAATATCTACAAGCTTTTCCAGAATTTTTCCGTTTTTGTGGACGATCATGCGGCCTGCCACAGAAAGGGGACGGTCAAACCAGGTAGAAAGGATCATTCCGCCGTACCGCTCCACATTCAGCTTCACATAAGCTCCGTTTACAGACATCTCCGGATTTTCTTTTATTTTAAAAGACGGGGAGTCACTATGACTTGCAATGATATGATATCTCCTGCAGTCATTGACAGGAATGGAAAATCCGATGATCGCGGAATGATTTCTCATGACAAAATATTTTCCGCCCTTTTCCAGCTCCCAGCGCTCCTCTTCCTTCAATTCTGTAAAGCCTTCCTCCAAAAAACGTCTTCTTGTTTCCTCTGCCGCCTGAAAGGCTGTAGGACTTTTACTGATAAATTCCAGCAGTTTTTCTGTTGTTTCTTCGTACATAATCTTCTCCTCTGTCGGCCCGGTAATATCCAGGCTGTTATGCTATTACCCATTATACGGCAAAACTTTTTTCAGGGCAATATCTCAGATTTCTGCACTCTTTCGTACCCACATATGCTGCACAAGCTTATCCCCAAGCTTATTTGCGAGCATAGTATAAATTGAACTAAATACATTGGCTCCAATACGGAGCAGCACTGCTGCCGGCATTCCAAACAGTCCTGATGCAATGGACAGTGCTCCAAATGTATTAAATGCAGTCTGCCACGCATAACCTGCGGAATATCCCACACCGATTCCTCCGATCATTCCAATATAGGGATACATAGATTCCGGAAGTATCAGATAAAGCACTGCAAACAAAATACATCCAACGATATTGAACATCCCCCTTTTTCCGGCTCTTCCCTTGCAGTCCTCGGTAAACGGCAAGCACACGGACATGCAGGCAATTCCGGCCCACGTTGCTCTTGGAAGTCCCAAAAGAGACATGATCAGCATAGCACTGGAAACGATCAGCGTCAGTCTTAAATACCACCTGCCTCTTGCAGAATGCAGGTCAAATTCCCGGAACAGGTCCAGAAACGTCCTGCGATACGGGCGGTTTTTCTGATTCTTATAAAAAACTACCATGCAGAGAACCATTCCGGCCAAAAGCCCCTCTACACGAAGCAGATACGCCTTTCCGGTTACGTCATATCCCATCAGAAGCAGATATCCGAGAACAAATGTGGAATGGTTATACATAATTACATTATGGCATCCCAGGATCATCAGTAACAGGATGCTTATCGCATTAACAAAAAATGCCGGTACCGGTGAAACCATGTTGGATAATCTCGGCCCTGCGATCAGAATACAGAAAATCCCGGCAATGGACAACAATCCGTGGGACGTCCGGATCCCGAAATCCGCCTGTCTTAAAACCAGCACTGCCAGCAGTACGGTTACTCCTACAACACTGTTGTCATTGCCGGTTATCTTACTGTACAATGTCACAACCGCCACACAAAATGCCATGACAAGATACACTTTAAAATTATAGATCAGAATATGCCTTCTTTTCTCCTTTTTGTCTGTGGTATTTCTGATCAGCTGTTTTGATCCGGTTGAGCTTAACTGCAGTTCCTGATAAAATGTCATTTTCATCACTCCTTTTGTAAAGCAGACATTCTCATTTCGCTTTTTTCACATGCTCATAAACGCAATCTCTTTACAATTTACGTTCAAAGATACAAACAGCCATTATACTTGGTTTATTCTGAAACGTCAAACATTTTTTCTGAAATCATGTTCACGCATTACACTCCCAGCCCCGATCAGATCACTCCGAAAATGGCCAGGAACATTTTTATTATTTTTATATTTACTGCAGCTCCGCTATCCTGGTCACTGCTACATAAATGTCCTGTATCTTATACCAGGTTGGATAATCCACCACTCCGGATGCGGGAAGTCCGAATATATTCTGGAATTTTTTTACAGATGCAACAGTAGCCGGACCATAAATACCATCCACGATCACTGACGGGATGGCAGGATAGGCTTTTGCTATGGCATTAAGCTGTTCCTGGATCTGCTGCACCTTTTCACCGGTAACACCGATAGTCAGGTCATATCCCGGCCAGGATGCGGGAATCCCGGAAACTGCTTCCGCCACATTAATATATATATCGTTTCCATAGAAGCTCCGCAGGATCTCAATTGCGGAATATCCCTGATCTCCCAGAGCTTTGCTTCCCCACTGGGTCATCCATCCCCGGTTCCTGCACTGCACCTGGTGTCCATCACAGTACTGGGTCAGGATCGGCTGACGTACATCCGGTCTGGAAAGGTAGTTTTCAAAAAGTTCATCCACGATCCGGTCGATACTCTCAAAAATATTCCTGCCATGGATCCATTTGTGGTCGTATGCTGTGGAGGATGTAATGGTGAAATCATAACCCTTATTCCGGTACCACTCTGTATAAACTCTGTTCAGAGTAAACGACATGATTGCCAGAACATTGGCACGTATCGTGTCCTCCGGCCAAGTTGCGTAGATCTCACTGCTGGCCACGTTTTTGATATAATCCTTATATCTTACATAATAATCCTGTGCAGAGGTATCCCCTATTGGCCCGTCGTGGACTACGATATACTCCGGGATCACCACTTTGTTTAATACGATCTCTCCGGTTTCATTTATCGGCTTGATCTCTGCTTCCGGATTTTTGGGAGGATATTCCCCAAAAAGCGTATGGGGTCCGATGACGATCCGCTGATAGTCCTCTCCACTACCCTGCTGTCTGCTAAGGGATGCTCCCTGCCTGGCAATGGAATGGGGAAGAACTTCTGTCCCGGCAACTTCTTTTGGTGTAAAACCCTCTGCACTGATCTGAACTGTATATTCTGCATAAGGCTGCTGCTCCACCGGTTTCATGCTGTATTCCAGTGGAGGAGCTGCCAGCTCCAGCATGGGCGTTTTTCCGGAGGAATCCGTACGGATTTCTTCGATCACATTATCCGGGACTCCTGTGTACGAGATCCGCACTGTAGCATTTTCCACAGGACGGTTACTGGCACTGTCCAGCACCGTCACCTGCAGCTGTCCCTGATCCGGCATATCCTGCTGCATGGAAATATAAGAATAATTTTTCATAAACAGAGGCTCCTTTTTGTGCCTGAAAGCACACTGGTTCTCTGCTAGTATATGTACAGAATCTCAAAATGCCATATCTCCTACTGTGCTTCCTGCCAGTAATCTTCCGCATCCTGGATATCATCAAACTCATCTGCATGATCATAATAAAAATCTTCCGGATCATCATAATCCTGCACATCGTACATATCTTTTCTGTCATTATTCCTGCTGGTATTTCCACGGTAAGTTTTTTTCCCGGATGTTGTGGACGAAACAAATTCCACCACACTGCTGACCTGTCCGTTTCTGCAGACTGCCATGAATTTTTTTGCCCCATTGCTGTTATACCACATATATCTGTACTGAATGTCCTGTGTTCTTTTTCCCGGTGTGTCCCGCCAGTAATGTTCTGTTCTTTTCTCTTTTGCCCTTCCCAGAAGCGTAATGTTTATGTATTTTTCTTTCATTCCCTTATATGGCTCATCCTTCTTTCTCATTCTTTCTTCCTCTTCTTTTTCTTTCTGTGCCATATATTTTTTGTATTGTTCTTCTGTATCTTTCTGGGCCTTCCTCAATTCTTCTATATATTTGCTACTGTACTCATCTCCCTTTGGAACATACCATATAAGCTTATACAGTTCCTCAATTCCTTCTCCATTCTGAACAGCATCGCAAAACTTTGCATATTGGATAATATATTCTACATCCTCATAATATCCCGGAAGTTTTTCCAGCAGCTCTATCGCCTCATCATATTTGCCTGCATCCATGCATTCTTCCGCTTTTTCATAACATTCCCTGTTCTGTTTTTCCTTAAATTCCTCATTTTTGATCTGGATTGCCTCTTCTGCCTTTGTAGCCAGAAAAGGAACTGCTATAACAACTGCTATCAATGCCGCCAGTATTAAAATATCCTTTTTCAAATTTATATATCCCCCTTTACTCTGATGCCTTTATTATATAAATAAATATCTGCACAAAAAAAGTGCTGTATCATCTCCTCACAGATCATACAGCACTTGCTAGTTACTGTTCACTCCGTTCTCAGTAACACTTGATATTTACCTTCTTCCGCCAGATATCAGAATATCTTCAGAATATCATTATACATAACGATAACCATCAACGCCATCAAAAGCATCAGCCCCGCAAAATGGATCATGCCTTCTACCTGACGGTTTACCGGTTTTCTCCGGATCGCTTCTGCCACCAGAAATACCAGCCTTCCTCCATCCAGTGCAGGAAGAGGAAGAAGGTTCATCACTCCCAGGTTTGCAGAAAGAAGAACTGCCATATTCAGCAAATTCATCCAGATCATCAGCGTTCCCTCACTCTTGGACTGTTCGTAAGTGTCGCCAATGGCATCCACAACACCCACAGGACCACTTAAGTCTTTCATTCCAAGGTGACCGGTCACAAGCTCTTTCAGGCTTAAGATCGTAGTACGGATCATGTATTTCACTTCCACAGCACCATATTTCAGAACATTAAAGCCGGAAGTCTTTTCACTGTATGTGTTATATCCGAAACCGGAAACCGGTGTTCTGTATTCCCTTGGTGTTATCTCTGCCTCATATTCCAGTCCGTTACGCTCATAGGTGATCGTCACAGGTTTCTTGGATAACGGATGCTCCTCAATGTATTTTTCATATGCATTTCCATCCGGAACCTCCACACCATTAATCTTCGTGATCACATCGCCTGCTTCCAGACCTGCCTCTTCCAGTGGCATTCCCTTGATCAGAGATTCCACTGTCATGGAATTTACATCGGAACGGTTAAAGCCAAGAAGATACCGCACATTTACATCCGGCTTATAGGAGATCTCCTGTTCTTTTCCATCACGTTTTATCTTCAGATGAATGGTATCTCCCTCTTTCAGTTCGTTGAGATACGAATATACATAAAGATCTTTCCCCAGATCAATATGGTAGCCCTGATATTCCGTGATCACATCGCCCTTTTTCAATCCGGCCTTTTCCGCAGCAGAATTTTGGGTTACTTCTAATACGGTTGCCGGATCATAGCCCATACAGCCTACAATGATCACAGACAAAACAAATGCCAGCAGAAAATTAAATATCGGACCGGCAGCAACCACTGCGATCCTGCCCCACACAGGAGCCGAATTAAAGGTTCCCGGACTGTCATCTTCCGCATCCTCTCCGGCCATGGCGCAGGAGCCTCCAAGAGGAAACAGTTTCACGGAATAACGGGTGCCGCCCTTTACCGTACTTATGATCCTGGGTCCCATACCAAGAGAAAATTCCAATACCTCGATGTGATTCTTTTTTGCCAGAAGAAAATGTCCCAGCTCATGGATCAGTATCACAACGCTGAAAATAATTACAGCAATCACAAATCTCAATTTACCACCTGCTTTCGATCCACTGATAAGTATCCTGCTCTACAGAAAGGATCTCATCCAGATCCGGATGTGCGATTTTTTTATGTCTTTCCATAGACTGTGCAATAATCTCATAAATATCCAGAAAGCCGATCTTTTCCTCCAGGAATTTCTTTACTGCAAGCTCATTGGCTGCATTAAAGACAGTCGGCATACTTCCGCCCTCCCGGGATGCCTGGATCGCCATAGGAAGTCCCCGGAATGTCTCCATATCCGGAACCTCAAATGTGATCTCATGAAGCTTCGTGAAATCAAGGCGGTCTCCGTCCAGATATCGTCTGTGCGGATAGTACAGAGCGTACTGGATCGGAAGTCTCATATCCGGAGTTCCAAGCTGTGCCATGATCGCACCATCCTTAAACTCCACCATGGAATGGATGATACTCTGCGGCTGCACCACCACCTGAATATGATCCAGATCCATGTCAAACAGCCATTTGGCTTCCATAACTTCCAGCCCTTTGTTTACCAGGGTTGCGGAATCTACGGTGATCTTTCGTCCCATTACCCAGTTTGGATGCTTCAGAGTATCTGCAACAGTGACCCTTCGCAGCTCTTCTGTGGTACGTCCGCGGAAGGGACCACCGGATGCCGTGATCAGAAGCTTGTGGATCTCTTTGTTTTCTTCTCCGTGGATAGCCTGGAAAATAGCGCTGTGTTCACTGTCTACCGGAAGGATAGATACGCCATATTTCTTTGCCATGGGCATGATCAGATGACCGGCTGTGACAAGGGTTTCCTTATTTGCCAGGGCAATATCCTTTCCGGCACGGATTCCCTCCATGGTAGGACGGATCCCGATCATTCCCACGATCGCGGTGACAAGAATTTCTGATTCCGGCATGGACGCAAGCTCCAGAAGTCCTTCCATTCCGCTGACTACCTTTGTATCCGTGTCCGCAATACGCGTTTTCAGATCCCGGGCTGCTTCTTCATCCCAGACTGCTGCCAGAAGCGGATGAAACTCACGGATCTGCTCTTCCAGCTTCTCCACACTTTTGCCTGCACTGACTGCAACAACACGAATGTCTTCGTTTTTTCTTGCCACATCCAGTGTCTGGGTCCCGATGGAGCCGGTAGAACCTAAGATTGCAATATTCTTCATTTCTAATGTCTCCTAAATTCCAAGAATCGTTTTTGCAAGATAGTAAATAACAGGGGCTGTGATGATCACACTGTCAAAACGGTCCAGGATTCCTCCATGGCCCGGGATCAGCTTTCCATAGTCCTTGATGTTCTGGTTTCTTTTGATCGCAGATGCAGCCAGATCACCCACCATGGAGATCAGAGCTCCAACTGCGCAGATCAAGGCATACTCAGCCATTTTTCCCTGTGTTGCTGCTGCATAGATCACTCCAAGAAGCGCCGCTCCCGCAACGCCTCCTACAGCTCCCTCGATGGATTTCTTCGGGCTTAAAACCGGCGCCATTTTATGCTTTCCGATAAGCATTCCCACACAGTAAGCACAGGTGTCACATCCCCAGGAGCACAGGAATATCAGCCATACCAGGAATTTTCCGTCCGGAAGGCTTCTGGTAAGATAGATAAAGGAAAGCATCACAGCAACATATACAACTCCGAAAAATGCTGCCATCACCTGTTCTGCATGGTATTTCGGATAACCGAATACATAAACAAACAGAATCAGGATCATACTGATGATGATCGCCATTGTTCCGTAATTTCCAAAATCAGCTTTCATGGCAATATAATAAAGCACTGCTCCAAGATATCCTACAAGTTCCAGCACGGTAACATGCTCATCGCTTACCTTCATTACCTTGTAAAGCTCTCTCATTCCGATCAGTGAAACAGCCAGAAGTGTAAAAAATAAGATCCAGCTTCCGGAAATGATAGTTGCCAGGGCAATAATGACAAGGACGATACCACTTATCAGTCTTGTCTTAAACATGATCTACTCCTCCTTGACGCCACCGTAGCGTCTGTCTCTCTGATTGTATTTCTCGATGGCTTTGATCAGCTCTTCTTTATTGAAATCCGGCCATGCAACCGGTGTAAAATAAAACTCGGAATAGGCAAGCTGCCAAAGCAGGAAATTGGAAAGTCGCTGCTCACCGCTTGTGCGGATCAAAAGATCCGGATCCGGTACACCTGCAGTATCCAGATAGCTCTCAATCGTATCTTCTGTAATGCCATCCGGCTCAACTTTTCCGTCTTTTACATCCTGTGCCATCTTCTGCATTCCACGGCGGATCTCATCACGGCTTCCGTAATTTAATGCCAGCTGAAAATAAATACCGTCAAAATCTTTGGAATATTCCTCCAGTTCCCGGACACTCTGCTGGATATCCGGTGCAAAGGCAGTAATATCTCCGATGACTTTCATCTTCATATTATTTTTCTTGGAAATCTTGATACATTTCTTAAGATAACCGCGGAACAGTTTCATCAGTGCTTCCACTTCTTCTCTGGAGCGTTTCCAGTTTTCTGTGGAAAAAGCGTAAACCGTAAGATATTTCACCCCAAGGTCTTTGATATCATAACAAATGTTTTCAAGATTGGCGCATCCCTTTACATGTCCGTAGGTTCTCGGCATTCCTCGTTCCTTTGCCCAACGTCCGTTTCCGTCCAGAATGATCGCGATATGATTTGGTACGTTCATAAATCTCCTCCATACAGAAAGAGAGCTTCTTCAAAGAAGCCCTCTCTATCCTCGTATTTCTTACAATTATACAGTCAGAATCTCTTTAGACTTGTTCTCGATCGCCTTGTCAACTTCCTTGATGTACTTATCTGTAAGTTTCTGGATCTGATCCTCAAGCTCTTTGATCTCATCCTCAGAAACATCCTGTTTTGCAAGTTTCTTAAATGCATCGTTGGCATCACGACGGATATTTCTTACTGCAACCTTGGCACCCTCGCCTTTTTTCTTAACATCCTTCACCAGCTCTTTACGACGCTCCTCGGTAAGCTCCGGGAAAACAAGACGGATCATTTTTCCATCGTTGCTCGGGTTTAATCCCAGATCAGAGCAAAGGATCGCTTTCTCGATCGCTTTGATCATGCTGGATTCCCACGGCTGGATCTGGATTATACGTGCCTCCGGTACAGAAATGTTTGCAACCTGCTGGAGCGGAGTCGGTGCTCCATAATAATCTACGGTAAGTTTGTCAAGAATATGCGGGTTTGCACGGCCGGCTCTGATGGTTGTCAGCTCACTCTCCAAAGCATTCAGTGTTTTTCCCATTTTTGTTTCGTATACCTGAATTCTCTCATCCATTTCACATATCTCCCTGTATGGTTATTTTTTATTATTCCCTTTTGATCACACGGTCACCTTTGTTCCGGAGAACTTGCCATGTACGGTATTGACAATGCTGTCCTTTTCATCAAGACCGAATACCAGCATCGGCATCTTCTGCTCCATACACATGATGGAAGCGGTAAGATCCATAGCTGCCAGCTTCTTTGCAACTACTTCATCGATGGAAATCTCATCATACTTCTTGGCATCCGGATTTACCTTCGGATCACTGTCATAGATTCCGTCAACAGCCTTGGCAAGAAGAATGGCATCTGCGCCGATCTCAACAGCACGAAGTACAGTAGCTGTATCTGTAGAGAAATACGGATGGCCGGTACCACCTGCAAAGAATACAACCTTTCCTTCTGCGAAGCTCTCTTCTACAGCATCCTTGGAATAAAGTGTGGTAAATGCACCACATACAAACGGGGTAAACACCTCTGTCTTAAGTCCCACATATCTGCAGATGTCAGACACATAGATACAGTTCATGATAGTAGCAAGCATGCCGATCTGATCCGCCTTGCTTCTGTCCATGGCTCCGCTGGTACGTCCTCTCCAGAAGTTTCCACCTCCGATCACGATACCAACCTGAAGTCCTTCATCCACGATCGTCTTGATCTGTTTGGCAACCTCTGTAACAGTTGCTTCATCAAATCCTCTCTTCTGCTCTCCTGCAAGAGCCTCTCCGCTTAATTTCAGTAACACTCTTTTCATATGTTTATTCTCCTTTACCATACGCCGGATACAACTTCATTGCCGTCATCGTCAAAAGTTGTGGATACCGTAAACGTATCATAATAATAATAACCTGTCTTACCGGACTCAGGCTCGTCCTCATAATCACTGCCATTTGGGCTGCCGCATGCATTCTCAAGCTCAGACATGGACTGACCGATATATCTTGCTGCTACAGATGCCGGATCATCCTCGCCGGATGGTGCTTCCGTAGGATCCGGTGCATCGGAAGAATCAGAGGAAGCTGGTGCAGATGTTGGATCCGGTGTGGATGTGGAGTCCGAACTGCCGGACGAACTGCTGTCTGTACTGTCTCCATTATCATCAGAACTCTCCGGAGTCGGAGTCACAGCCGTACTATCTGAAGAATCTGTACTGTCACTGGAATCACTTTCCTCACTGTCATCCTCACTGTCATCCTCAATGCCAAGCCTTGCCTTTACATCCTTCAGGGTAGACACCTCCTTGGTGCTTCCGCTCGCCAGATATGTAGCATATGGGATTCCGTCTTCACCCTCACCATCCATACAAAGACTCAGCTGTGAGATCGTCAGAAGCGGCAGCTGGCGGAAGAAACATTCATTCTGCTCTTCGTCAGAAAATGTGATCCTTACATCAAAGCTTGTTGCTGTATCTCCGTTATCGTCCTTCTGGCTCTTCTCCATATAATAAACAGCCTTGTCGTTGGAAGCCAGTGTGAATTTACCATTTACAAGATCGCTTCCCCAGGTCTCATCACTGTCATCGCCATCATCTCTGGTAGGACGGACATAAATTGCAGAAATCGTGGAGTTCATCTTATTGGTAAATACAATACTGGTAGTGGTCTCACTCTTGGTTCCCATTACGTTCTTGATATTTGCTGTTTCATCCATAGAGGTCTGCATCTCCACCACATCCGTTTTCGCAGCTTCCGTTACCGTCGGGGTTGCCGTTGCCTCCACCTTCTGCTCCGGTGCCACAGAGTTCTTCTTTCCGCAACCGGCTGCAAGCATGCTCGCTGCAAGAATTCCGGCAAGAATCAAATAACGTTTTTTCATTATATCTCCTCCATATAAAATGGTCCTATTCGCTGTCAGGTTTTCCTTTTCTATTATTACAGAGTATCACTTTCTTGTCAACCTGACCGTTCTGAATTTCACAGAATCTTTAGAGTTACTGTTCACTGGTAATATTCCGCGAGGTGTTTTTTGTGAGCGAAGGTCACAGAAAACCCGAGACATTTGGAACAGCTGATGTCAGAACCCGTTTTCCCTTCGCTGTCTGCGCATATCACGGCGCATTTTCGCAGCTTCATTCCGGGCTTTTTCCGCTTCTGTGGTAATGAGCAGTTCCGGCACCTGGATCGGTTTCTGGTCTTCATCTACAGCCACCATCACAAAAAATGCCCGGTTTACAGTATGACGCATGCCATCCGGCTGTTCCACATACGTATCGATCTCGACCTCCATGGAAGTTCTTCCCACATAAGTCACATATCCCTTAAGTACTACGATCTCTCCCTCATAGATTGCATGCTTGAACTGAAGATTGTCCACTGCCGCAGTTACCACCCGATATGTCTCCGCATGACGCATAGCTACCACTCCGGCAACCTCATCCAGCCACTGCATCAGCGCTCCACCAAAAAGTCTTCCGCCTCCGTTCAGATGCTGCTGCATGATCAGATGAACCTGCTCCGTCATCGATGCTTCTACCGTTTTTTTACGTCTATCCTGTACCTCTGTCATTTCTCATTCCCCGCATTTTATCATACTTTTACTTTTTCAGTTGAAACCAGCCGATCAATAAAGATTTTTTACTTTAAAGTCTCGCTCCGCTTCTCTTCTCTGATCCTTCTTTGCAATATCCTGGCGCTTGTCATAAAGCTTTTTACCACGTGCCATGCCAATCTCTATTTTTACCAGGCTGTCCTTGAAATAAACCTTCAGTGGTACCAAAGTCAATCCTTTTTCCTTTAATTTAGCTTCGATCTTATTGATCTCGTAGCGATGCAGCAAAAGCTTACGCACACGAAGAGGATCTTTGTTAAAAATGTTTCCTTTCTCATAAGGAGTGATATGCATTCCATATACATAAACTTCTCCGTTTTCCACACGGACAAAGGCCTCCTTGATGCTGCATTTACCGGAACGTAAGGATTTCACCTCGGTTCCTGCAAGTGCGATCCCGGCCTCATAAGTATCCTCGATAAAATAATCATGAAAAGCCTTTTTATTATTTGCGATCAGTTTCATTCCTGTTTTTTTTGCCATTTCGCGCTCCCTCAGTCTTCCTCAGCCAGGACAAAATCCACGGTTTTCAGCATTTTATCCGCATCTGCCACACGGATACGGACCTTCTGCCCAAGACGGAAGATCTTTCCTGTCATGTCTCCCCGCAGTTCATATGCATCCTGGTCAAATACATAATAGTCATCTCGTAATGTATTGATATGGATCAGTCCTTCCACGGTATTCGGAAGCTCCACATAAAGTCCCCATCCTGTAACGCCGGAAATGATCCCCTCATACTCCTCTCCGAGATGATAGGACATATACTCTGCTTTCTTCAGCTTATCGGATTCTCTTTCTGCTTCGTCTGCACGCCGTTCGCACACACTGGACTGGCGTGCCACTTCATCCAGGATCTCCTTGTAATGCTCGGTACGTCCTTCCCTTACCAGTCTGCCTCTCAGACGGTCATGGATGATCCTGTGGATCTGAAGATCCGGATATCTTCGGATCGGAGAAGTAAAGTGGCAGTAATACTTCGCTGCAAGTCCGAAATGTCCGCTGCATTCCGTAGTATATTTTGCCTGTTTCATGGTACGCAAGGTCAGGCGGCTGATCTGTGCCTCATTGGGCATTCCCTCAATACTTTCCAGGATCTCCTGGATCTCACCAGGCGTGATCTCCTGTCCGGATTTCTGTATGTTGACTCCTTCATTATGAAGAAGCATCAGAAGACTTTCAATCTTTTCCGGATCCGGATTTTCATGCGTTCTGTATACAAAGGGATAATCTCCGGTGCAGTATTCCTGTGCCACGGTTTCATTGGCAAGAAGCATAAAATCTTCAATGATCCTGGTTGCCACATTGGCTTCATAAGGCTGCACATCAATAGCTCTTCCTGCCGCATTCAGGATGATCTTACTTTCCGGAAAATCAAAATCAATGGAACCTCTTGTATGACGGCGGCTGCGCAGGATCCCGGAAAGCTCTTTCATCAGGAAAAACATGGGGATCAGAGCTTCATAGCGTTTCTTCGCCACCTCATCAGTATCTTCCAGAATATTTTTCACATCTGTGTAACACATACGCTCATCTACACGGATCACGGTTTCTGCGATCTTATGGGAAATCACCTTTCCTTTTTCATTAACATCCATCAGACAGCTTAAGGTCAGACGGTCCTGTCCCTGGTTCAGAGAACAGATACCGTTGGAAAGCCGCTCCGGGAGCATGGGAATGACACGGTCTGCAAGATAGACGGAAGTTCCGCGCTTCAGTGCCTCTCTGTCAAGGGCACTGCCGCCCTGAACATAGTTGCTCACGTCTGCGATGTGCACACCCAGATGGTAGATTCCATCTTCCTTTGTCAGGGAAATGGCATCATCCAGATCCTTTGCATCCTCACCGTCAATGGTAACTGTAACAAGATTTCTGAGATCCAGTCTTCCATCCAGATCCGCTTCCTGTACATGATCCGGCACACGGTCAGCCTGACGAAGTACTTTGTCAGGAAATACACTTGGTATGTTAAAGCTCTTCACAATAGCAAGGATATCTGTTCCAGGTGAACGTAAGTTGCCCAGTACTTCTGTGATCTTTCCCTCCGGCTTCCGGTTTCTGGAGCCGTAATCTGTGATCTCTGCAACTACCTTGTCTCCGTCCTTTGCTCCCATGGAGTTTTTTCTGGAAACAAAGATATCTTTGGAAAATTGGGGGTTATCACTGATCACAAAGCCATAATCACGGCTGCTCTGGTATGTTCCCACGATCGAAGGCATTCCCCTTTCCAGAACCTTCAGCACAACGCCTTCCTGACGTTTTCCCTCTTTATGTCCGTTCCGTACAAGGATCTGCACCTTATCCTGATGCATGGCGCTTCCCGTGTCATTTTCCGGAATAAAAATATCCTGTTCCTGATCCTCCACTTCCACAAAGCCAAAGCCCTTGTAATGGCCAATAAAAGTTCCCTCCATGAGGGTTCCGTCCTTCTCGGAGAAACGATATTCCTCATGATCCTTCTCTCTGCGTTCTCTTCCCTTACGGCCACGCTCCGGCTTTTCTGCCTTCAGAGCTTCTTTATTCTTTCGTCTGTCTCTGCGCTTGCCGGAAACCTTGCTGTATCTTCCTTTATTATCTACTTCAGCCTTGCCCTGGGCGCAAAGCTCGTCCAGCACGTCAAAAAGCTCTTTTTTCTCACTCTTATCCAGCTGAAGAAGAGATGCGATCTCACGCAGGCGCATGGGCTTATACAGCGGATCTCCCAGAAGCTCCATTATAAATTTTTTTCTTTTTTCAAAATTTTTCGATCTTTTCACATTTTCTCCTGTTTCATATTTATATTTCATTTTTACCCTGTTATCATTCCGGAGGAAGGCTCACCCGTGCTCCTGTATCAACGCAAAAACACTCCTGCTGATTAACAAAAGAAGTCCCCATCCGAGTTTCTTCTGCATGCTAACGCAGCAAGAGTGTTACCAACTTCTGTTCTGCCCCTGGCAGATCAGATAATGTTCAGTACGATTGACAGTACAAAGAAAATAACTCCCATGATAATGGTACCTCTTACAAGACCACCTTCCATGGAACGGCCCTTATTCTTACCCCAGTAAGTATCAGCTACTCCGGCGATAGAGCCAAGACCCTGCTGCTTGCCCTCCTGCATCAGTACGACAACAGTCAGAGCAATACAATCTATTGCATAAATTACAGTCAGAATAATCTTCAAAATGTTCACGCGGTTACACCTCCTAATCAACTAGAGGTTATTTTACCATAGCTAAACCGGGATTTCAACCATTTTCCGTTTATTTTATGCAGGGCTTTTTCTGAGATTTTTTTGCAAAAGGATCTTTATATCTTCCAAGAGCTCCGAGCTGTTCGTGGATCCGCAGAAGCTGGTTATACTTGGCGTTCCGATCCGAACGGCAGGGTGCGCCTGTTTTGATCTGTCCCGCCCCACAGGCAACTGCAAGATCTGCGATAAAGGAATCCTCTGTTTCCCCGGACCTGTGAGAGATCACTGCACGATACCCGGCATGCTGAGCCATCTCCACCGCATCCAGAGTTTCCGTGAGAGTTCCGATCTGGTTTACTTTAATAAGGATAGCATTGGCAACATCAAGTCCGATGCCACAGTGAAGCCGTTTGATATTGGTGACAAACAGATCGTCGCCTACCAGCTGGATCTTTTTCCCCAGGTGTTCCGTCAGATATTTCCAGCCTTCCCAGTCATCCTCCCAGAGACCGTCTTCAATGGAAACAATGGGAAATTTTTCCACCAGTTTTTCATAATACTCTGTCATCTCACCGGCATCCCGGTAGATCTTTTCTCCTTTCATGCGGCTCTCCCCAGGGAAAAAGTACACACCCTTTTCCTCATCATAAAGCTCACTGGAGGCTGCATCAATGGCAATAGTGATCTCCTCTCCTGGTTTATATCCTGCTTTTTCTATGGCATGGACGATCAGGGTAAGCACTTCCTCCGAATCAGAAAGATCCGGAGCAAAGCCGCCTTCATCTCCAACCGCTGTGGAGAGTCCTTTTTCCCGGAGAAGAAGCTTTAAGTGCTGGTAGACTTCCGCACACATGCGGATACCCTTTTCCAGGCAGTCAGCTCCAGTTGGCATGATCATAAACTCCTGAAGATCTACCGTATTGTCCGCATGCTTTCCCCCTTGTGTCAAGCTAATGACACAAAATTTTTGTAATTTGTCCAGTATCTCTTTAACTGCAAATTTTCTGCACCTGTTCTACATACTTTACCAGTTCATCAGCAAAATTCCATTCAATTTCTATTCGCTTATCATTATATACCTTGATACCACGAATAAAAGTTACTGCTATCTCTCTGGTTAATTGCTCATTTCCTTCAATCAAATCTGTCAGACACTGCCTGCCATCTGGTGGTAGTTCAAATAACCGTTCAGTCGCTTCACTCTGTTCTATCTCTATTTGTGCTATCGCTAAGGTCTCTTTCTCAATTTGTTTATCCAGCCTGTCATTTTTTCTGGTGAACTCTTCTTCTGAGATTTTTTCCATTGCATATCGCATATATAGTTCCGTTTTCTGGTGCTTGTATCTGCTAATACTGTCTTTGGAGTTTCGAATATTCTTTGCAGCTTCATTCACTTTTGATTTTAATTCTGCTTTCTGTAATTCGAGTACCGGTTCAGCATCATCACTGATCTTTGCAAACAGCTTTATCGCCCTGAAAATCATCTCATTGAACTCGTCATCATATAAATTGTCTGTTACACAATCTTTATTTGCCGTATTAAATTTCCTTGGGCACTTAAAGTGCGGATTGCATCTGGTTACATGCTGTAGCTTCTGACCGCATCCCCCACATTTTACCAATCCTTTCAGCGGATAATTATTATTGTGAGTTTTGCTCTTTTTTCTGGAATTTAATTCCAACTTTTTCTGTACAGCATCAAATGTTTCTTTAGAAACAATCGCTTCATGGGTACCTTCAACCACGATCCAGTCTTCTTCTTTTGTTTTCAAATGCTTATTACTTCCTACTGAAGCAACTTTCCATTTACCGCCAATCGTAGTTCCCGTATACGTTTCTGTCATCAGTATCAGTCTTACAGTTACCGGATACCAGATATATTTTTCTGTTGTTTTCTTTACACCAGTTTTCAGAACTTCTCTTTTATATTGACCCGGACTCATAATTTTCTGCTCATTCAGATAACGTGCCAGCTGAGTGATATTCATTCCCTCAAGATATTTCTGAAATATCATCCTCACAACAGGTGCCGTTTCCGGATTAATCACGAGACTCGTCACATCTTCATCAGGCTTCAAGTATCCATATGGTGCTCTGGCACCCATATACTTTCCTGCTTTCTGACGCTGTAACAAAGTCTTTTTTACTTTAACGGAAGTATCAATGCTATGATGTTCGTTAATAATATTTCTGAAACCAACATCTATTCCCGGCATACCAGATTCATATTTCATACTATCAACATTATCATTGATTGCTATAAATCTCACATTCAGAAATGGAAAAATCTGCTCCAGATATGTGTCAACCTCTATATGATTCCTGCCGAATCGTGAGAGATCTTTCACTATAATTGTGCTGACTTGTCCGTCCCTTACTAATTCCATCATACTTTGGAATCCTGGGCGTTCGAAATTTGTTCCACTATAGCCATCATCTTTGAATTCTAACACTTCTGCATTTTTGAACTCCTGTTTACTGGCTATGTATTGCCCAATCACAATTCTCTGATTGGTAATACTATTGGATTCATCCAGCATATCCTCATCTTCCAGAGATAATCTTAAATACTTTACTATGCACTTACCATCTGACATCTGATCACCCCCTCCTCTAAAATTTCTGATAACGCCTGTATTTCATCTTGAAATTTAAATTCGATTTCTATACGTTTATCTTCATATAAAGAGATTTTCTTTATATAAGAGCGGACAACATCTTTTGTAAGGAATTCCAAATTCTTTCCTTTACTGAATTCAGCAAGCCACGAGAAGTTCTTTTTACACAATTTCTCTGTAATTTTTCTACTCTTCTCAATTTCTTTCTGTCTTGTAACCAGATCTTTTTCGATCACAGTTATTCTTTCTGTCATACGATTATATGCATCCGTATCAATCTCTCCCGAAACATATTGCTCATATAATTCAAATCGTCTTGCTTCGTTCCTTTTATTGACCTGAACAATCTTACTCTGTTCCCTGTTCAAATATTTTTTGAATGTCTCAAAATATTCATCATTAAAGCGTTTCAGTTGCGTTTTCAATTCACATACTGTTTTTAGCTGCATGATGAGTGCCCGATACACCAGTTCATCAATTACTTCTTCTTTCCAGCGATTGCAGTTATATTTTTCCTTGGAAATTTTTGCATAATTACCACAAATGAAATAATAATTGTAATACAAAACACCATTCTTTTCGCTGTAATAATATCTCCGAACCATATTAGCACCACAGTCACCACAGTATATCAATCCAACATACTTATTATCTTGTTTTCCATGAGTCTGCATATTCGACAGATCTTTTTTTGGCAATGCTTTCTCCTGCTTTAATTTGATTACATTTTGTACTTTTTCAAATAATTCAGCACTCACTATAGCCTTATGGGTATTCACATGTTCAATCCATTCTTCTTTATCCAGCATTACATTTTTTTCTTTTGTAAGAAGTGAGGTTCTTGTTTTATGTGAATACGTATTTCCCAAATAGTGCCTATTTTCCGCAATCTGTTTAATTACAGATGATTGCCAATGCATATCTGTTTCGTCAATTCTATCCAAGAATAACTTCCCAGTTCTTGCGTATACCCTTGGCGAAGCCAGTAACATCGTATTAAACTCTCTCGAAATTTTCAAATATGACTGCCCTGCAGCAAGTTTTTCAAATATTTCTACTACATACGGTGCAGTTAAAAGATCGGGAACAGTAGTAGATCTCCCTTTTTCATCTCTAGCTCTCTTATACCCATAAGGAGCATCTCCACCACAATATTCACCTGACTCCATCTTAATTTTCATAGCACTTGTCATCTTTACTGATGCATCTTTTGCATACATATCATTTGCAAGATTTGATATCATGATTCCCAGCATCTGATTGTCGCATTCTGGACTGATACTGTCATAATTATCATTGACTGATATAAAGCGCACCTGCATAAATGGAAATATTTTTTCCAGGTATTTTGATACTTCTTCCAAATCTCGACCAAATCGTGATAAATCCTTTACTATGACCGTATTTATTTCTTTTGATTTGATGTCACCAAGCATTCTCACAAAATCATCTCGATCAAATTTTGTACCTGATATACCGTCATCCTTATAAAACTTTACAACTTCAATATCCGGATGAGATTCTGCGTAAGAAAGAGCGATTAGTTTCTGTGTCTCCAGCAATTCTCTCTTCTCACCGTTGATATCTACTGATATTCTGGTATAAATACCGGCTTTCCAGATTTTCTGCGGTGATGCCTGTACGATTGCTTCAGCCTGTTTCATCTGGCGATTTCTTGTTCTTGCCATTATACAGCCACCTCCTGTTTTGTTTTTCCAATCTGTTCTGCCAGTCTTGCAGCTGTTACCAGCTCGTCTTGGAATCGGTAAACAATTTCTATTTTTTTTCCTTCAAATACATTTATTTTTTCCACATACTGAAGAAGCATATCCCTGTCAAGATCTCCCAGCGACGGTTTCTCAAGAAATGTGTTCACCCATTCTTCGCACAGCAGTTTATTTTCAAGGAGATCTTCCATATACTCTTCCTGCTTTTCAATATTGCTTTCCAGACTTTTAATTTCTGTCTGATACCGTTCTCTAAGCAAAGCGTAATCTTCCCTAGAAATAACTCCTGACGCAAGATTTCCCGATAATGAATGTAACAACTTATAATATTTATTGACTTTGTTTCGTAATTCAAGTATCTGGTCATCATGCTGTATCAACGTCTGTGTATCCAAAGAATTCTCTTTCAAATACTCTACGGCACTTCGTATGGCATCCGTCATCTTACTGTACATTTTCAAAGAATCCATCACCAGCTGAATCAGCACATCTTCTCTGATGCTATGTCTGGAGCATTGATCCTTCTTTTTATTGTAAGAAGAACAGATATAAAAAACTGTCTTTTCTCCTTTATAACTGTTGGTTCGCCGGATCAGATTACCTCCACAGTCTCCACAGGATAATAACCCACCAAACAAATAAAGTCTGGTTTCTCCGGGTGCTATCCTGGTATCCTTTGCAAGTAACATCTGAACTGTTTCATATTCTTCTTTTGTAACGATGCCTTCATGATGATTTTCAAAAATCACCCATTCTTCCTTTGGTAATGCCCTCTGCACCTTAACTTTATAGTTAATTCTTTGGGATTTTCCCTGTTGAAGCACCCCGTAGTAGATTGGATTCTTTAAAATACGGATAATTGCTACTGCTGACCACCTGGATGTCAGATGTGTCTGAAATGACGATTTGAAGTTTACTCCGGTCGCACGTTTGTAATCAGCCGGTGCAAGAACTCCCAGTTCATTCAGTTTATCTGCAATCAGCTGATTGCTCATGCCCTCCATCTTCCAGTTAAAAATATCTCTTACATGCTTTGCAGCAACCGGATCAATTTCTATCTGACTTTTATCAGTATCACACTTTTTATACCCATATGACACGTAATTTCCCACATATTCTCCAATATTTCTTTTTGCACTCAAGTGGCTCCTTACTTTTTGAGAATTCTGTCTGCAATACGTGTCATTGACAAATGATTTTACCGGTAACACAAGATGTGTATCTGTAATATTTGCTGTTTCAGAATCATAATTATCGTTGATTGCTATAAAGCGTACCCCCAGTTGTGGGAACACTTTTTGAATATACCGATCTACATCTATATGCTCTCTACCAAATCGAGACAAGTCTTTTACAATGATACAGTTGATTTCCTTATTTTCAATTGCTTTGAGCATTGCCTGAAAACCAGGTCGTTTAAAATCTGTACCTGAAAAACCATCATCTTTAAATGTCTCAACAATAGTAATATCAGACGTCGATTTCATATAATTATCAATCAAAATTGACTGATTTACAATAGATTCACTTTCAGCCTTATCTCCGTCCTCAATACTGAGACGAAGGTACTTGGCTGCTATCCAGATATTTTTTTGCATAAAAAATACTCCTATCCAAAGATTCTGCCAAAACAGAACCCTTAAATAGAAGTGCTCTATTCAAATTTAGTCCTGTTAGCATTATAGCACACTTCGTCTTCTGTGTGAATATGAATTTTTGTTGTTCCAGTTATTCCCTTATGCCAATCCAGCTTTCTTTGCTACAAGCTGTTTTGTACAGTCTATATAGGAAAGGGAAGCTGCTGCATTAAAAACACTTTTTACGACATAGCCCATATCTTCATATACATACGGGTTATCAGAGTGATTAAGCAGCACTTCCATCTTATTGCTTTTTCTGCTATCCAACTCTGAAATCAAATCCTTGTACTTTGGCAAACTATCACGGTCAATCTCTTTGATATCAACCGTTTTCAACGCTTCTAATCTTTCAACTGCTGTCATGGACATCGCCTCCTTTTCCTATAGTTACCATTATCGAAAATAAATATTCGTAACAGCTATGTAGTCTTCTCTTCCATTCCCATCTGAATCCGTACTGCTTTCAGTACCCGATCCAGGCTCCACTTGTTCACTCTTCCGCATTTCTCAATAATACATTTCGTAGAAATGCTCATAACCTGTTCAGCCAGTGCCAGGCTTCCTTTTCGGATTCCCGTCATATCATATTTGCTGATAAATACATGCGTTGGCAAATACCGTTTCTTATAAATTCTTGATGTCAGCGGAACTACCGTTATGACTGAACTGTATGTATTGGCTTTATTATTGCTCACTACGATCACCGGTCTTACTCCACCCTGAACCGAAGTTGTCGGGAACATACCGAGATCTGCCCATAAGATATCTCCTCTTCGGATTGTCATTTGTCCTCTCTCCAATCTGTTATTTTTATTTGTAAAGCATCCATAGCGCTATATTGGCTCCACAGGAATACGGCAGAGTTTCTTTCCTATAAGGAAGCTCTGCCGCATAACCTCTATAGCCAATTTGATTATTAAACAGTGCTCGCTCGATTCTATTTATCCTCGATACCCCGAATCGTTACTCCCGCATATGCAGGAAGGGAATAATAACCTGCCCGGATGCACGCTCCGGACCACAACCCGGAAACTCTCGTTTCCAGGCTCCAGCAGTTCATAGGTTTACCAGTTACAGACTTCTCAGGGTCTGCAAGTGTATCGCATCTCATACATGTCATCGCATCACCAGCCTGCCAGCTGGCTTCGGTCAGTGCTTTTTCGCAGCATTACGGACTGAACTAAAATCTTTGTTTTGTCTTATAATCCTATAGCGGCATCTTCCTCGTGCTCACTGTATGAAATGTCACATCAGTTATTATTGAATATTCAGTTATTATGGTTCATTTTAGGAAGTCCTTTAACTTCTTCTAATTACTAAAGTCAAATGACTTTGGCAGATGCAAAAGATTTTGAAAAATTTTTAAAAAAATTTATTCATATACATTTCACGCATCCTATTAAGAGTGGATTTCAGCTTGTATGACAACATCTGTCTGGAAATCCCCATAATCTCCGCCATCTGTGTCTGTGTCTTGTTTTCAAAGAAAATGCCATAAATAATCATGCGTTCCTCTGAGTTCAGCTGATTGATCACTTTGTGAATATCCTGCTGTTCCATTTTTGTCAGTACACAGTGCTCCACATCACAGTTCAGATCTGGAAAATCCTCAATTATGAAGACTTCTCCATCAATGGACTGACCGCTGTAAGGTACCTCCCGCAGCATCTTATCCACGACCTCACCCAGTTCGTTCTTGATCTCAACTTTTTTTGCCTTGCTGCTTCTGTAAAAATTGTTCATCGCATACGCAACTTCTTTTGTAACCTCGATCATTTCTCCATCAATATTTGCGTAATACTTTCCTTCATAAAAATATAGGTGTTCAATATACATGTCCGTTCCTCCTGAATTTGAAATCTTGTTGCTCGTTTCAAATCCAGAAGGCGGACCTCTGTTTAGAATCATGCCTGCTCCGCCTTTATCCTGCCGGGATACGCCCGCAGTTATTGGCTGAAAAATTCAGGCACGAAAAAAAGCCCCAGTAGTTTTTTCTTAACTACTGAGGCTTTCGTCTCTTTCTTGTATTCAGTTATCTATGCCTTCTTTCATCAGCATAATCATTGTATCAGGATAAAGTTCACAAAGTATCCGCAATACGTTCCCATAAGTTCATGTCATTATTGAAATCGTACATATTTCAGTATAAAAAGTTCACTATTCAAATTCTGATTATTATTTCTCCACATACTCTTCTGCCATATGTACTGCCATAGCACCATCTGCCACTGCTGTTACTATCTGACGAAGTAACTTTGTTCTGACATCTCCTACAGCATAAACACCCGGAATACTCGTTTCAGTGTTTTCACCTGCCACAATATATCCTTTATTATCCAGTTCTATCTGATTATCTAAAAAATCTGTTGTCGGTTTTCTTCCTATACTCACAAACAGGCCGTCACATTCTATAATGTTTTCTTCTCCTGTAACTGTATCCTTCAACCGCACACCAGTCAATCGTTCTCCATAAATCAGTTCATTTACTGTATTGTTCCATCGAAACTCTATATTTTCAGTTTTCATCAGCTGGTCATGGTAGATTTTCGTTGCACGTAATGTATCTCTTCGATGAACAATGATGACTTTCTTAGCAATTCGACTTAAAAGAACAGCATCTGATACAGCAGAATTTCCACCACCAACAACCACCACGATCTTATCTTTATAAAACATACCATCACAGGAGGCACAATAAGCAACCCCATGACCTATCAATTCTTTTTCTTTAGCGAGACCAAGTTCTCTTGGATTTGCTCCAGTAGCAATCACTACTGTTTTCCCAATATAAATTCCCGAACTAGTTTCTACTCTCTTAAGCTTTCCTGTTAAATCCATATTAAAAACTTCAGCATATTCACTTTTAGCGCCAAATTTTTCCGCCTGTTTTTGCATTTTCTCTGCCAATGAAAATCCGTCAATTCCATTTTCAAAACCAGGATAGTTATCAATCTGCCAGGTCAATGACATCTGACCACCTGCAGATAATTTTTCTAAAACAATTGTATCAAATCCTGCTCTGGCTGCGTATAATGCTGAAGTATACCCTCCAGGTCCTCCCCCCACGATAATCATATCGTAAACATGATTTTCATTCATACAGCAGTCCTCCTTTTATTTTTCCAATGCTTCATTAATAAAATTCTCTATCATTATTTTTGATTCAGGTGCAACAATAGAATCTATTGCCTTTCCATCTCGATATAAAACCAGCGTAGGAATTATCTCAATCTTTTCAGCTTCTGCAATCTGTGGTTCTTCATCAATATTTACTTTTCCAGCAATAAGAATATCGCTGTATTCTTCACTTATTTTTTCATAAGCCGCTCCAATTCTACGGCAATAACCACACCAAGGTGCCCAGAAATCAACCAAAACCGGTTTTTCTTTATGAATTAATTGTCCAAACTTTTCTTTATTTATATTTATTGATGTCATATTTTTCAACTTCTTCTCCTGTTTGAACTTAATATACCTCATAAAAAGTCTTACTTCAGTGATGATATCACAGAAAAGATAATTTACTTTATTACACTTCTTTTTATTTCTATTTATGGCATATGCCAGTTATATAATTGACGCATCTAAAAAAAGCAAGTATACTATGTTCGTAAAGGAGATAACGGTTATGAACTTCGAAAATTGTTTTCCACTATGGAATGACTTAAATACAACACAGAAAAAAAAATTTTCAGACAATTTAATCACACAGCATGTAAAAAAAGGGACAATCATTCACAATGGAAACCTGGATTGCACTGGATTATTACTGGTTAAATCCGGGCAGCTTCGAACCTACATACTTTCAGATGAAGGACGAGAGATTACACTTTACCGTCTGTTTGATATGGATATGTGTCTTTTATCCGCCTCATGTATCATACGCTCCATTCAATTTGAAGTAACCATTGAAGCAGAAAAAGATACTGATCTTTGGATCATCCCTGCTGAAATCTATAAGGGCATTATGAAGGAATCTGCTCCCGTCGCAAACTATACCAATGAGTTAATAGCCACCCGTTTTTCTGATGTCATGTGGCTGATTGAACAAATCATGTGGAAGAGTTTGGATAAGCGTGTTGCTTCATTTCTTTTAGAAGAGACCTCTATCGAAGGAACAAACGAGCTGAAAATCACTCATGAGACGATTGCTAATCATCTTGGTTCCCACAGGGAAGTTATCACTCGAATGCTTCGATACTTTCAAGGCGAGGGTCTCGTCAAACTCTCCCGCGGCAAAATCACAATCCTTGATCCAAAAAGACTGGAAACACTCCAAAGGTCATAAAATTGTTTTTCTGTAACATATAAAAAAGAATCCTCCATTTATCAGAATTATGAAAGTCATTCTAATAAATGGGGGATCTTTTTATATTACGAGAAAATTATAAAAATATTATGATTATTTTTAATAATCCATACCACATGCATATGCCTTTTCAATCAGCGCACGGTCATTGACAACTGCATCATAGAAGCGGAATCCGCCGGAGAAGTTGTATGTTTCATATCCATTTCCTTCCAGAATACGACTGGCAATATAACTTCGCAGCCCACTCTGGCATATCAGGTAAACAGGCTTTCCCTTCTCAATTTCATTGATACGTTCCCTTAGTTCATCTACAGGAATGTTTTTGAATCCATCCATATGCCCCCTGTTAAATTCACCTACAGTTCTCACATCCAGCAACACAACACTTTTATCTCTAGAAATCTTATCCATATCTTCCAGATGCCATTGTTTTAAGGTACCTTTTGCTATATTGTCTATCATAAATCCTGCCATATTTACAGGATCCTTGGCAGAGGAATAAGGCGGTGCATATGCGAGATCCAAATCCTTCAGCTGGGTTGCCTTCAGCCCTGCATGAATTGCTGTTGCCAGCACATCAATACGTTTATCAACTCCTTCATATCCAATAATCTGAGCGCCAAGCAAACGATAGGTCTCTTTTTCAAAAACCACCTTCATGGTCATCACTTTTCCACCAGGATAGTAACCGGCATGACTCATAGGAGAAAGAATTACTGTATCTACCTCTAATCCTGACTTTTTGGCATTGGTTTCATTGATACCTGTAGTGGCTGCTGTCATATCAAACACTTTTATAACGGAGCTTCCCTGACTGCCCAGGTAACGACTATCACCGCCACAAATATTATCAGCGATGATTCTGCCCTGTTTATTGGCTGGTCCTGCCAAAGAAATCAGCGCATCATTACCCGTAACATAATGTTTTACCTGAACTGCATCACCTGCAGCATAAATATCCGGTACAGAGGTTTCCATTCTGTCATTCACTACAATACTTTCCTTGATGCCAAGTTCCAGACCGGCTTCTTTTGCTAATACTGTGTCTGGTGTGACTCCGATTGCCAGAACTACCATATCAGCCTGAAGGGATAGATTATCTTTCAACAGGACCTCCACTCCGTTGTCTTTTTCTTTAAATCCTTCTACTGTATAGCCCAGTACCAGTTTTATCCCATGCTTTCTCATTTCATTATGGATCATAGATGCCATATCCGGGTCAAAAGGGTTCATCAGCTGCTTAGGCCGCTGGACAATCGTAACATCCATGCCAAGCTCCCTCAAATTTTCTGCCAGTTCCAGACCAATAAAACCGCCACCTGCCAATACAGCCGATTTTGGATGATTCTTATTTATATATTCCTTTATCCGAAAAGTGTCTTCTACAGTACGAAGTGTAAAAAGTTTATCAATACCTACTCCGGGAAGTCTCGGCTGTGTTGGCTTTGCACCTGGAGAGAGGATCAGTTTATCATATTTTTCTTCAAATATCTCACCATTCTCTAAATTTTTCACTGAAACCGTTTTACGTTCCGGATGTATGGAGATAACTTCATGATGAATTTTCATGTTAATACGGAAGCGTTTAAAAAAACTCTCTGGTGTCTGTAGTGTAAGTTCTTCCGGGTCTGTGATCACGTCTCCAATATAATATGGAAGTCCACAATTTGCATAGGATATGTATCCGGATCTTTCAAACACAGTAATTTCAGCATGTTCATTCAGTCTGCGTATTCTTGCTGCGGCTGTAGCTCCTCCGGCTACACCTCCTACAATTATTACCTTCATCTTATTTTTCCACCTTTCCTGAGTAAGCTGCAATGCCACCGATATTATTTACTTTAGAATATCCCATTCGTTGCAACAACCCTATTGCTTGACGACTTCGGGCTCCGAAATAACAGTATACAAACAGTGGAATTTCTGTATTCTTCACTACTGAAACAACATTGTTAAGTTGTTGTAACGGTAGATTTTTACTTTCTGGTATATGCCCTTCCTGATATTCCTGCGGAGTACGTACATCCAGCAGAACTGCACCAGCAGTCCTTTTATATTCCTCTATCCCTTGGTTAATATTCGCCTATTTAAGGAAATCAAAAAATCCCATTAGTGCACCTCCTCCTTAAAGCATTTCTAAAATTGCATTCTTAGGTCTCGCACCTGAAACCTGTTGTACGATCTTCCCATTCTTCATAACCACCAAAGTTGGGATACTCATAATACTAAATTCACTTGCCAGTTCAGGCTGCTCATCCACATTGATTTTACCAACTTTGATATCAGGGCGTTCACCTGCAATCTCCTCTATGATAGGAACCACCATACGACAAGGAGCACACCAAGGCGCCCAAAAATCCAAAAGGACAGTTTTATCAGAATTCATTACTTCGTTTTGAAAATTATTTTTATTGATATTAATTGCAGTCATTTTATAATCCTCCCTATCATTTCTTTGTGGCTTTATTATAATCTGAATTTTATTTCTTTTCTGTGATGGCATCACCATACCACATTAACTTAACTTCTTGCCATACCATCTACACTTAGTATAGCACCTGTAATATAACTCGCTTCATCTGAAGCAAGAAACACAAATGCGTTGGCAATATCTTCTGGCTGTCCAAGACGACGCAATGGAATTCTTTCAATCATAGGTTCGATAACTTCCTTTGGCACGGCCTTCATCATATCAGTTTCTGTAATCCCAGGTGCAACTGCATTAACACGAATACCTTTAGGTCCTAGTTCTCTTGCTAATGATACAGTCAATCCGTTTACTGCAAACTTGGACGCAGGATAAGCAAACCCACTTGGCTGTCCAGAAATACTCACCATGGAAGAAGTTGAGAGAATGACCCCCTTGCCTCTTGCCACCATACATTCTGCAGCTACACGAGTAGTATTAAATACTCCTTTTACATTTAGATCCATGACTTTATCAAAAGTCTCCTCTGTATAATCCATAAATGAGGTGTTTTCTGAAATTCCTGCATTATTTACCAGTATATCGACACATCCATATTTTTCAGTTGCCTCTTTAAAAGCCTTTCTGACAGACTCCATGTTTGAAAGATTTGGACTAATTCCAGCAACTATTGCATTGGGATATTTTTCTTTTAATTTATCTACAGCAGTATCTGCCGATTCCTGTGAACTTGCTGTCAATATAACTGTAGCACCTTCCTTCAAGAATTTATCAGCTGTAGAAAACCCTATGCCACGGCTTCCACCCGTAATGATTGCAACTTTATCTTTTAATCTCATTTAGACTACCTCCTTACGTAATTTCTAGCTACATTATAAGCAAATGGTAGATTATTTTCTGTGATATCATCACATAATATCGCAATAAAAAACCCTGTTGCTCACGCACCAGGGTTTTTGTTTATCTCTCCGTATTTAAAACAAGATTAGGTTTCTATTCAACTTCTGAAAACTGATCTTTTCCAACATTACATAATGGGCATTCAAAATCTTCCGGAACATCCTCCCACTTTGTTCCTGGTGCAATACCACCTTCCGGATATCCAACCTCCTCGTCATACTCCCATCCGCAAACATCACATACATATTTCATTATTGAATCCTCCTTTTAAAATATTGTTCATTCACAGCTATTTTGCTTTTGTATCCTTATTACTCTATAGTATTCGTATGTACAAAGTTTATTATAACATTTCCATAATCCATGTAAATTGCAGTATGCATATACTTCCTCCACCTGCTCTCCATCACAAAGACAGAAATCTGCAACCGGCTCCTGTCCTGGATTTAACTGTTTTCTATAAACACCCTGATTGGTATTTAATGTAATCCATTCAATAAAGTGTTCTTCAAGCATTGGATATTTGATTTCTCCAACAACATGAACCAGATTACCGTCTAGTGTATATACCGGTACATGCTTTTCAACTGCGGCATCTGTTACTCCGGCTTTCAGTTCCGGCATCGGCTCTCCACAACAAATTACAGGTACACCTTTGTCTTTACCTTTTCAATAATGTTTCCACAATGCTTACATACATAATATTTTACTTCCTTGTCTATTCTCCCTTAATAATTCTCTGCACGTACTTCAAAATAACTCTGCGGATGATTGCATACCGGGCATACCTCTGGAGCCTTTGTTCCGACTACAATATGTCCGCAGTTACGGCATTCCCATACCTTAACTTCGCTCTTTTCAAATACCTGTGAAGTTTCGATATTCTTAAGAAGTGCACGATATCTTTCCTCATGGTGCTTCTCAATCTCACCTACTGCCCTGAATTTTGCTGCAAGCTCAGGGAATCCTTCTTCCTCAGCTGTTTTAGCAAAGCCATCATACATATCTGTCCACTCATAATTTTCACCTTCTGCCGCTGCCGCCAGGTTTTCCTTTGTATCACCAATTCCTGCTAATTCCTTGAACCACATCTTTGCATGTTCTTTCTCATTATCTGCAGTCTTTAAAAACAATGCTGACATCTGCTCGTAACCTTCCTTTTTCGCTACAGAAGCAAAATAGGTATACTTATTTCTTGCCTGTGATTCCCCTGCAAATGCCTCCTGTAAATTCTTCTCTGTCTGTGTTCCTGCATATTTGTTTGCTGTCATCTCTTTTACCTCCGTTTTCTTTACTACTTTTTCAAAATCTGATGCCGGGTGCTTGCACAAAGGACATATAAAGTCATCTGGTAATTCCTCGCCTACATATTCATATCCGCAAATTCTGCAACGCCATATTGTCTGACTGTCCTCTGTTTTTCCAACCTCCTGTGGCTTAGGCTTAATATTATTCTGATAATAATCATATGTTACTGAAGGAACATTGCTTAAAACTTCCATATCGGTTATCTCACCGATAAACATCGTATGTGAACCCAAGTCCTCTGTTTTAGTAACTGTCACAGAAATGTATGCATTTGTACCTTCTGTAATATAATAAATACCATTTGTGCCCCTGGCACACTGCTCAAATGCTTCAAACTTATTGGTATCTCTTCCTGATTGGAAGCCAAAATGTTTGAACAATTCAAATTGTGCCTTCTGACTTAAGACTGATACAGTAAATTTTCCGGTTCTTTGAATCATATCATGCGTATAATTTGCCTTATTTACACAGATACTTAACTGGTTTGGTTCCGAAGCTGCCTGAATAGCTGTATTAATGATGCATCCGTTATCTTTTTCTGCTTCTTTAGCGGTCAATATAAACAGTCCATAACTCAACTTATATATTGCTTTCCTATCCATGCTGTTCCTCCCTTTACCTTCTCCCTGCATTTCGGGCAAATGCCTTTAAATGAAATATCATAATCCACAAATTCAATTCCATGAGTGTTATGAATTCTTTCCAGCAAATCCGATATTTGATCCATATCCACATCAAAAATTTCACCGCACTTTATACATCTTACATGGTAATGATTTTTCAATATAAAATCAAATCGGTTCGGTCCATCCGGAACTTCAACCTTTCTTAATGCACCTTCCTCTACCAATATATCAAGATTTCTATATACAGTTCCTTTTCCAATTGTTGGATATGCTTCTTTTATAAATTCATACACTTCATTTGCCGTAACGTGTCTTCTCATTTCGTATACGGTATTTCTTACAAGATCTTTTTGAATGGTATTTCTCCTACTTGTCATTCGTCCTACTTATTAGGATTAGTTCTTAATAAGGATTATATACCACTATTATCCTGTTGTCAATAAAAATAGTAATAATTCTCATTATTATTATTTTATTTTGCGTTCAAATACATATTCTGAATCTGAAGATAAATCAGACCTAAACGAATATCCGAGTCTGTCAAATTTCTGAATCTCCACCGGATTTTCAATATTATTTTCCGCTATGAATCTGACCATTTCACCACGAGCCATCTTGGCATAGGTACCTTTTGTTACCAATTTATCTCCGGATAACTCACAAAATACAATCGTAATATATCTGTCCTGTGGTGTCAGATACTTTTCTATACATTTTGAGTATTCTTTTGATGCAAGATTAATGATAATCCTACTGTCATCGATTACTGAGCGGTATAACAATTCTCCCCAGTACTCATACAGATTTTTTGCATCTCCAATTCCAACCTTTGCCTGCATTTCAAGACGATAAGGAGTCACACCATCCATTGGTTTTAAAATGCCATAAAACGCAGACAAGATTCTTAAATGATTTTGCAAATACTCAAACTGCTGGATTTCAAACACAGATGGTGCCATATATTGAAATGCAATCCCTTCATATGCTAAAACAGCCGGAGTAAGCCTGTTATAAAGATCCATATTTTCCAATCTGTTAAAGTTCTGCTCTGCAATCTTGTCATTACATTTCCAGATAGCTTTCAGTTCTTCTTTTGATTTGCTTTTCATCCAGTTTAATACTTCTGCTGTCTTATCAATATAGACAGGCAGTTCAACCGGTGCTAAGTTATCGGTATCTACAATCATCTTTTTTGCAGGTGATAAAATAATCTTCATTATGCCAATTCCTTAAGCATATTTTCAGGATCATCTGCCGCCTTGACTTTATCATTTGCCTTTATAATGATTCCCTGCTCATCAATAAGATATGTAGTTCTTACTACACCCATAGATACTTTTCCATAATTTTTCTTTTCTTTCCAGACATCATATGCTTCAATAACTTTACGCTCCGGATCTGCTAATAGCGTAAATGCCAGTCCGTATTTTTCTTCAAATCTCTTGTGAGACGCTACAGAGTCCTTGCTTACTCCGAGAATAACAGCTCCCTTCTCAGTAAATTGTGGATAACGCTCAGAAAAGCCACATGCCTGCTTCGTACATCCTGGTGTATTATCCTTTGGATAAAAATATAAGATCACTTTTTTTCCTGCATAATCGCTTAATTTATGCACATCTCCGTTCTGATCCGGCAATTCAAAATCCGGTGCTTTTATTCCTAACTCTAACATTTACTATTCCTCCGCTTTTGTATTTTTCACCTGTTTTCTTGTTCTTTTATTACCCGAAATCATTTTATGACCAGAATAGACTGCCATAATCATGCATATCAGAGAGCCAAATGCAAAGTATTTGTGTGCTGCTTTTAACCCTTTATATCCTGTATAAAAAGTTCCAATCATTGTGATTAAAGCTCCTACTGACCAATATTTATGTGCTTTCATGTAATTCCTCCATTTTTTCAGTGTATTCAATTCTAATTATACGCTACCATATTCCTATGTCAATTTGATAATAGAGCATTCCTATAAAATTTTTCAAAATATCATTGTCAAAACTATGTATTGTTATCCTTTAATTTTTCTTTGAAATAATTGACAAAAAGCTTGCTTTCAGGAGATTACTATTTAATCTCTTTTCCATCTATATATAGTTGAAATTTATCAGGATTATTGACAACATCATAGTCCTTTCCGTATTCTACAGGTCTATATTCGGCTGTCATTACCGATTCCCCGTCTTCAATATCCTCTTTCCATAAATAGATGTTCATATCAATGCTCATCGCATATCCTCTGTCTGTGGAGAATTTTGTCGAACGAAAAGAATTATCCTTGTACATCTGCAAAAGTTTTCTTGCAAACGCTTCTCTATCCTCAATATCTTCCCTATTTGCGACCACGGTTATATTTTCATCCCGATTTACAGAAAAAGTTCCAACTACATCTGGTTCGCCTTCTTTATGACTGGATTCAATTTCCCATAAATACTTCCTGCAGCAATTATCAAGATTGCTGTTCCTGAAATTACTGCAATTATCTTTTTCTTCATATTTTTTAATTTCCTTTTAATTTTTTTACTGCGTAATTGATTACTTCTTCCGGTGTGGGCCTGTCTCCTTTAAGTGTCATTTTCTTCCATTCTTCCTGCACAGCCGGGTCAGGATTATCAAATCCTGCATCTATGGCTATCTGCATTTCTCTGCGTACTTCTTCTGGTGTTGTGTTATACTTTTCTGCAATCTTCTCATATATAGTTTTCTCTCTCATTCATTTTCCTCCGATATATAAGTGGAATTATATCTTGTTCTATAAAATCAATTTAGCATATTTCTATTGGCATGAAAAGAGACTTTACAACTTAAAATTGGATAAAAAGGACAAAAAAAGAAGAGCTGCTTGCTCTTCCCATATAGTAGTAGTAAAATAATATGTCATGCCAGCGCAATATATTACCTAGAATATCGCTATAACAGGAAAGGGGCTGCATTATGACAGCCCCTAGTTTACTTCATCACGTTGTCTACATTCTGAATGAACTCGTTCCCTGGTTTATATTAGCATCGGTCTGGATTTTGTTTCATAAAGATAAATTTTGCCACAGAGCGGTCGTATGTTTTAATGTGTCCAAACAGCCAGTCGATTACATTTTTCTGTACAAGTTCACTGAACCGATCTGTTGGTCCTTCATACTCCTGAAGGTATTCATACAGTTCCTGAATTGTCTTTTTAAACTCTTCATGTTTTTCATAATGTTTTTCACGCTCTGGATAACCGGATTTTTCCTGAAGCTTTTCCTCTTCTTTGAAATGAAAGTCAGTATATTCATCCAGATAATCCAGCATTTTGATTGCTTTTACTTTGCTGTCGCCATTTTGACAGGCAGTTACAAAGTTCTGGATACGGTCGATCAATTCTTTATGCTGGGTATCAATTGTTTCATTTCCTGTTACTAAATTGTCATCAAAGGTAATGTTTAAATCGTAAGTCATAATTTGACCTCCATTTCTTTTATATGTTCTCTTAGGATCTTTTAATGTCTGGCAGTTTCGTACCTGCATTTTCTGCTTAGTCTTCTACAGGAACGAAAACATCTTTTCCTAATCCGCAGATTGGGCATGTCCAGTCATCTGGAATATCCTCAAATGCAGTTTCTGGATCGATACCAGCGTCTGGATCTCCTACTGCCGGATCATAAATATATCCACATGGTTCACATTCATATTTTATCATAGTCATTTTCCCTTTTCAATGTCGATTTATTTTTGTTACCAAGTTCCTAGCAATTTTTCTAACACTTTGTTTCTTGTATATCTGTATTATACATGATAATTATTCTCTTGTCAATAATAGTAATTATTATTATTATTGTACTTAGCATAAACTGATATTTGAATTGCAAATTTACATATTGTATATATCATGGGAATAGTTGAATAAAAAAATGAACTCTATTCATTAAAGACAGAGTTGCTGGAAATTATTTCTCTCCAACAACTTTTTTCGTCTTTAAGTCCTTGAAACACAATACTGTCCAATCAGATTCATCCAACTGTTATATTTATTCTTTTCACACACCTTTCGGCAAATTTCATTTTCCATCAATACACAGAACATCTTATCATAATCAAATGCCCAAACAGCACCATTCACATGGTTTTCCACTGCTTTCTGATCTATGTTCTTTAAACGTGTGACCATTTTTTCAATTTCTCCATTTCTCAAGTTAGCGATATTTTTGCAGATAAACCGAAAGAAATTCAACGTTGCATATTCGTCATGCCAATGGAACTCTTCTGGATTGTTTTTAATTTTACTGACTCGCTGCTGTTCTTTGATTATCTGATCAGCTACACCTTTCATCGAATCTTCGTATCTCATATTACTCACCTACTCTTCCTCAACGCCCAGTGACGGTTTAAATCTTTTATCCTTTGCCTGCGGTACCACGATCTCATAAAAATAAAATCCTAAATATCCAAGTGCCTGATTCTTCATTTTATAAAAAGAAGTCCTGCCTATTCCTAACTCCTGCTGTACTTCCACATCTGTCTTATTATAATGACTGCAAAAACAGGAATGAAGGATTTCACTGAGCATCACACCATTCGGTGCATAGAACTTCACCAGTGTCATTCCACGATAGATCATATCAGACAAGCCATAAATGATCATCAGGTTATTCATTTCCCGGTGCATCTTTGGCACATTCAGCTGATTGTTATAAATGCTCAGATAACTCAATGCATATGCCATATCTTCATTGATTTTCTCCTGGCACTCCATATCCAGTTCTTCCAATACAACCTGGTTTTCTAAAATCAGTTTCTGGTAGCTTGTCATCAGTTCTTTAATATCAGTATAATGTCTTTCGATTGTAACTTCCAGATAATCCTGTGCAAGACTTGCCATCTGGAAGGTAATTTCTTTCATTGATTTAATTGCATAATCTCTGTCTGTCATCAGTTTCAAAATCTCCTTATCATCATCACACTAACTGGCGGTCTTTCAGACCAGTTCGCTTTCCCCATGATTTTGATGGGAAGCAATTACTTACTACAACTTGCAGAAGCGGATATCCAAAAGGCATTGTGGGAGCTGCCTTTGCTGACCGAAATCCATCTTCTTATGTAAAACCTGCAGGAATATAAAGGGAAAGTGACTATCCCTGCCGGTTAATAATCCAAATAATATCGTCTATACCAATCTCTCCTTATGCTGTTTTTCTCTCCATAAACCATTTATCCACTTCGTAAAACAAGTGGCTTTCCTGCCCCTGTATCATACAGGTGTACATCACTCCTACACCAGCTCATAACCACCGTGATGTTAGCATCTAATTAGTACAAAACAAAAATGAGATATTTCCTTGATACAAATAAAATGTATAATAACAAGAGGAGGAACTCATCATG
>NZ_JBQHWA010000024.1:0-52398 GCF_052064225.1 Blautia massiliensis (ex Liu et al. 2021)
CCCCTTGAAGACGACGAGGTAGATAGGGCAGAGGTGGAAGTGTGGCAACACATGGAGCTGACTGTTACTAATCGGGTGAGGGCTTGACCAAAAAGCCGAGGAAGCGGGCAGGATGTAACAGAAATGGGGCGGAACAAGCTTGCTTGTGGAGAACCATTTATGGTACAGACTGAACATTTGCGAAGCAAATGACATCGAACGACAGAGTCGTGAGATGACCCCTGCTGGAGTAGCCTAAAGAACAGGCGATGCAGCTTTAGCTGCGAGCCCGTGAAAAAAGCTACGAATCGGTACGCAGGTTAAAATTGATTCAACAAAACGATTAGCTATCAATAGATACATGTATGTAGTTTTGAATATACAATCGTAAGAAAGTGGCTTAAACAGCCACTTTTTTTGTGCTATAATAAAGAAATACTTTATCATCGATTTCCCTATCAACTGAAAAAAGTTTCTCTATTCACGGTCCATAGCAAAACGAAAGGATTTATTTATGAAAACATTATACGTATCAGATCTCGATGGAACTCTTTTGCGAAAAAATGAAACTCTATCTTCATATACAATAAAAATAATCAATGCTTTAACTTCTTCAGGCATGTTATTTTCCTATGCAACAGCTCGTTCCTTAAATACGGCAAAAAAAGTAACAGAAGGCCTTAACACACATTTCCCTCTTATCATATACAATGGGGCATTTGTGAAAGATAATATAACAGAGGAAATTCTCATTGCCAATTATTTTGCAGAGGATATATATGAGGTATTGAGGGATCTTTTTGCGCATGAAATATATCCGATCATATATTCATATCAGAATAATATTGAAAAGTTTTCTTATATAGCAGCAAAGGCAACAAGTGGAATGCAGGCATTTTTAAACAGCCGGAAGGGCGACAAACGTACGAATATTGTAACTACAGAATCTGAACTGATGTATGGAGATCTTTTTTATATTACCTGCATTGATAAGCCGGAGAAGCTTGAACCATTTTATCATAAATATAAAAATAAATATCATGTTGTTTATCAGAAGGACATCTACACAGGAGAGCAGTGGCTGGAGATCATGCCGCAAAAAGCATCCAAAGCGCAGGCTGCTTTGCAGCTAAAACAAAAACTGGAATGTGACAGATTAGTTGTTTTTGGTGATGGAAAAAATGATATTGATATGTTTAAAATAGCGGATGAAGCCTATGCAGTGGAAAATGCAGTGAGTGAACTGAAAGCTGTGGCAACCGGGATCATCGGTTCCAATGAAAACGACGGAGTAGCGAAATATCTCCAGAAAATATCTATTTCAAAATCAACTGTTTTATGATATCATATAGCTTAACCTGCGGAAAATGGAGGTTATAAGACATGAATCATATTGAAGAAAAGATCATTCAGACTATAGATGAACACAGAGATGAGATCATAGCCTTTGCGAAGGATATCCAGAGTCATCCGGAACCAGGGTTTTATGAGGAGAGAACAGCCGCACACGTAGCGGTTTTTTTGCGTGGCCTTGGACTCCGTGTACATGGAGGACTTGCACGCACAGGGGTTCGCGCTGAGTGGATGGAACAGGACGGACCGAACATTACGATTATCGGAGAACTTGACGCCATCGGATGTAAGTCGCATCCGATGGCTGATCCCGCCAACGGGACAGCACATGCATGCGGACACCACGCACAGATTGCAGCTATGATCGGCGCAGCATTGGCACTGACCAATGAGGAGGTTCAAGCCTCTCTGTCTGGGTCCGTATCTTTTTTTGCCGTTCCGGCGGAAGAATACATTGATGCAGATAAACGTGCACGGCTTCGGAAAGAGGGAATCGGCTTCCCGGCATCCGGAAAAAGCGAGCTGATCCGGCTTGGAGAATTTGATCATTCAGACATTATTTTGACCACACATGTGCACATGATGCCGGTAGAAGAAGATTTTTACCTGGGAAATGCGGCATGCAACGGATTTTCCGCAGAACGAGTGACAGTAAGAGGAAAAGCCGCACATGCAGCCATTGATCCATGGGATGGTGTCAATGCATTAAGTATTACTTCCAGTGCCATCCAGATGATGGGACTGATGCGGGAAACCTTCCGGGAGGAAGACCATGTGCGTCTTCACAACGTGATCCGAAAAGCCGGAGATGTGATCAATGCAGTTCCGGACGAAGCGGTGATCGAAACAAAAGTCCGTGCAGCGTCTCTGGATGCGATCCGGGCAACACAGGAAAAAATGGACCGTGCCTATGACGGAGCTGCCTATGCATTCGGTGGTACGATCGAAAGAGAACCGCTTCAGGGATATATGCCGATCCTGCACAGAGGTGCGGATAAAGTGATGGAAGAATCCGTAAAGCTTCTGGATGCTTCATACCGATGTTCAAAGCCGGCAGATTTTAACAACGCCTGTACTGACGTAGGAGACCTGACCCATCTGTTTCCAGTGCTGAATTTTACATTCGGAGGATTTGCGGGAAAACTTCACGGAGCAGATTTTAAGATCATGGATGAAGAACTGGCATATATCAAACCAGCCAAGCTTCTGGCACTGACTACGTATCGTCTTCTTTGTGATCAGGCAAAAGAAGCAAAAAAAATCTGTCGGGAATTTAAACCTGTATTTAATAAAGAAACTTATTGTCAGTATATACGAGATAATTTTCATGAAAATGAGTAGTTAACCGAATCAGAGAAGTCCAATGAAGGTACAATAAGCAATCTTGAATCAGGAAATCCTATGAAGGTACAATAAGCAATCTTGAATCAGGAAATCCCATGGGGTACAATAAGCAATCTTGAATCAGGAAATCCCATGCGGGGTACAATAAGCAATCTTGGATCAGGAGAATCCCCTGCGAGAGTACAATAAGCAATCTTATATCAGGAAAGTCCCATGCAGGGTGCGGATATCATAGCAAACAGAAGGAGAACTAAATGTCCGAAATTTCATTAGAACTGAAAAACATAAAAAAGAGCTTCCAGGAAGGTGAGGACGTCCTGGAAAGCATCTGTCTTACAGCAAAAAAAGGAGAATTTGTCACTCTGCTGGGGTCTTCCGGCTGTGGAAAAACCACCACACTGCGGATCATTGCAGGCCTGGAACAGCCAGATTCCGGCCAGGTTTTTCTGGATGGAAAGGATGTGACATCCCTGGAACCGAATCAGCGCAATGTGAACACAGTGTTCCAGAACTATGCACTTTTTCCCCATATGAATGTAGCAGATAACATTGGATATGGGCTGAAATTGAAAAAAACATCGAAAGCGGAGATCAGCAGAAGAGTCAAAGAAATGCTGGAGCTTGTCCAGCTTCCGGGCTTTGAGAGGCGTAAGCCGTCAGAGCTTTCCGGCGGTCAGCGCCAGCGTGTGGCCATAGCCAGAGCACTTGTGAACAATCCGGAGGTACTTCTTCTGGACGAACCCCTTGGTGCGCTAGATCTGCAGCTGAGGCGTGCCATGCAGCACGAGCTGAAGCGCCTGCAGAAGAAGCTGGGGATCACCTTTATCTATATCACCCACGATCAGGAAGAAGCCATCAACATGTCTGATACGATCGCTGTGATGAACCACGGTCGCTTTGAGCAGATCGGGACGCCGGATGAGATCTATAATCATCCGAAGACCAGCTATGTGGCAACCTTTGTTGGAAATGCCAATATCCTGACCGGTATTGTGGAAAGCATTGTGGAAGAGGAGATTGACGGTACTTCCGCTCAGATCACCGTAAGAACTGATGCCGGAAAAGTAAAAGTATCAATGGACACCGCAGCTACATCTAACAGAGGATATTTCCCACAAAAAGGAGAAAAGGTTACCATCGCAGTAAGAAGCGAAAATATCCGGTTTGAGGAAAATAAAAAAAATGCACAACAAAGCACGCCGAATTGCACATCAGAAAACACACAAAAGAGTGTACAGGAGCCCGCAGAAAAAAACACAGATGACAGCTGCGATGGCTTAACCGCCGAAGTCATTGAAAAAAACTTCGCCGGCGGCCAGCTCCGTGTTGTTTTGAAAACTTCGGAAGGTCAGGAAATCGTGGCAAGCCGTTACGGCATTGATACAAATGTCAGTGTAGGAGAAAAGGTGCGCTGCTGTTTTCTTCCTACAGATGCAGTGCTGGTAGATCGGGAAGAAAGATCAGAAGAAGTATTGCCGGATCAGTCAGGTCCCTGTGCAGGAGGTACCCATGCGTAAGCACAGAGCAGGCTCCGTATGGATGATCCTGCCGCTGTATCTTTTTACACTGATCTTCGTTGCACTGCCTCTTCTGTATGTAGTTGCACTGAGCTTTTCTACAGCAGACGGCGGCTACGGTGTGAATTGGAAATTTACTCTGGATAATTACAAGCAGATCCTGGAGCCTGTATACCTGCAGACCTTTACGGGATCCTTCCGCCTTGCGCTCACCAGCACTTTGATCATCTGTCTGGTGGGCTACCCCTTCGGATACTTTATGGCAAAGCTTTCCGAGGGCAAAAAGAAGCTGGCCATGCTTTTCCTGATGCTGCCTTTCTGGGTGAATTCCCTGATCCGTCTTTATGGCTGGATCATCATTCTCCAGAAAAAGGGCCTTCTGAATTATCTGCTGATGAAGCTTGGCATCATCCAGGAGCCCTTAAAAATCCTGTACAGCTATCCTGCGATCGTGATTGGTATGATCTATGTATTGCTGCCGTTTATGGCACTGTCCGTATATTCCAGTGCGGAAAAGCTGGATTGGTCCCTTGTGGAAGCTGCCAGAGACCTTGGAGCCAGCAGATGGAAGGCTTTCTGGAGCGTTACCTTTAAGCTGACTTTGCCGGGACTTCTTTCCGGAGTGATACTAACCTTTATCCCGTCTATGGGGCTGTTTTTTATTGCGGATATCCTGGGCGGAAACAAGATCGTACTTGTGGGAAGCCTGATCCAGGAGCAGATGACAAGAGGCAATAACTGGCCCTTTGCCGCAGCACTGGCTGTGGTACTGATGATACTGACAACTCTGATGATCGTATTATATCGGAAGCTTACCAATGTGAAGGAACTGGAGGGAATCGGATGAAAAAGAACTCAAAGCTTTCAGGACTGTACCTGGGAATCCTGTTTTTCCTTATGTATCTGCCCATTGGTGTGGTAGTGGTATTTTCGTTTAATGAAGCAAGACTTCCGGTGCGCTTTACCGGATTTTCCCTGAAATGGTATCAGGAACTGTTTCAGGACAGGGATCTGATCCAGGCATTGAAAAACAGTCTGATCCTGGCGGTGTCCAGCTGTGGGGTATCTGCAGTGATCGGAACACTGGGGGCTGTAGAACTTTCCAGGATCCACTGGAAAACAAAAGGGGTGATGGAGTATATTTCCATTCTGCCTCTGATGATCCCGGAGATCATTCTGGGAATGGTACTGATGGCATTTTTCTATATGCTGAACCTGCCATTTGGAATGCTGACACTTCTGATCGGACACACGGTTTTCTGCGTGCCCTATATTTTGATGGAGGTAAAAGCAAGGCTTGTGGGAATGGATCCGTCCCTGGAAGAGGCAGCCAGAGATCTTGGTGCCGGTTCCTTTCGGGCCTTCTGGGACATTACCCTGCCGCTGATCATGCCGGCTGTTATATCAGGCTCTCTGCTGGCCTTTGCCATGTCCATGGACGATGTGGTGATCAGTATTTTTGTAACCGGGCCACGTGTATCCACGCTGCCGATAAAAGTTTACACACAGATGAAAACAGGCGTTACGCCGGAGATCAATGCACTTTGTACCATAATGCTGGGAGTGATCCTTCTGGTACTGGCAGTATATCTGATCGCAGGAAAACGCGGGAAGGGGAATATAAAAGATGAGCAATAAACTGATCGAGTTAAAAAATCTTACAAAAAACTTTGATGACCAGCAGGTGCTCCGGGGCATTAATCTGGACATTCACGAAAACGAATTCCTTACGCTTCTGGGACCCAGCGGCTGTGGAAAGACAACAACCTTAAGGATCATTGCCGGCTTTGAGGAGCCAAGTGGCGGAGAGGTACTGTTTAACGGAATTGAGATCTCCAAGCTGCCTCCATATAAAAGAGAGATCAACACGGTATTCCAGAAATATGCATTGTTTCCGCATCTCAATGTTATGGACAATATCGGTTTCGGCCTGAATCTGAAAAAGGTAGATAAATCTGTTATTGAGCAGAAGGTAAAAAGGATGCTGAAAATGGTAGGGCTGGAAGGCTTCGAAAAAAGAGATGTTACACTTCTTTCCGGTGGACAGCAGCAGCGAGTTGCCATTGCCAGAGCTCTTGTCAATGAGCCGAAGGTTCTTCTGCTGGATGAGCCACTCGGCGCACTGGATGCCAAGATCCGTAAGCAGATGCAGATCGAGCTGAAAAAGATCCAGAGAGAGGTAGGGATCACCTTTATCTATGTTACCCATGACCAGGAGGAGGCACTTTCCATGTCTGATACGGTAGTAGTCATGAACAACGGTGAGATCCAGCAGATCGGCAGCCCGACAGATATCTATAATGAGCCGGAGAACCGTTTTGTTGCCGGCTTTATCGGAGAGTCCAATATTATAGAAGGAACGATGATCAGGGATTTCCTTGTGGAGTTTGATGGCTTCCGTTTTGAATGTGTAGACAAGGGATTTGAGGACAACGAAGCCATTGAGGTTGTTCTCCGCCCGGAGGATCTGGATATTGTGGAACCGGATCAGGCCAAGATCAGAGGAACTGTACGGAACATTACGTTCAAGGGCGTGCATTATGAGATTCTGGTCGAGACGGAGCTTCGTACATACATGGTGCATACTACCGATTATGCAGAAGTGGGACGTGAAGTGGGACTGAAGTTTGGTCCTGAGGATATCCATGTTATGTGCAGAATGGGAGGATACTAATGAAACAGTTCAAGCATCTGATCAAGCCGTATATCATCTGGGCTTCGATCCTGATCGTGGTACCATTGATCCTGATCGTGCTTTATGCATTTACCTCAGATGGAAATGAAGTTCTGACCCTGCATTTTACATGGGCGAATTTTGCAAAATTTCTGGAAACTACATATTTAAGTGTTATCCTGAAATCCTTCCGCCTGGGTATCCTGACCACACTGATCTGCCTGGTCTGCGGATATCCGCTGGCATACATTATCTCCAAATATTCCGAAAAGGTGCAGAGCTTTCTGATCCTTATGGTCACCATTCCCATGTGGATCAACATGCTTCTCCGTACCTATGCATGGATGAACATTCTTTCTGACAATGGTCTGGTGAACAACCTTCTGAAAATGTTGGGAATCTCGCCGATTACCATGATGTATACAGATTTTTCCGTTATCGTGGGCCTTGTCTGTAACTTTATGCCCTTTATGATCATTCCGATCCATACATCCTTAAGTAAAATGGACAAGTCCCTGATCGAAGCGGCCAACGACCTTGGTGCCAATCCCTTCCAGACCTTCTGGAGGATCACCTGGAAGCTTTCCATGCCAGGTGTGGTCAATGGTATCATGATGGTATTCCTTCTGTCCATATCAACCTTCGTTATTCCGAAGCTTCTCGGCGGCGGCCAGTACATGCTGATCGGTAATCTCATCGAGTCACAGTTTATTTCTGTAGGTGACTGGAACTTCGGAAGTGCCATCTCTCTGATCCTGGCAGTGATCATCCTGATCTTTATGAGCCTGATGAAGAAGATGGATACTCAGGACGATTAAAGGAGGCAGGAGATGAAAAGAAAAAATACCATATTTTCAAAATTATATGTAGTGCTGTGTCTGGCATTTTTTTACCTGCCGATCCTTGTGACCATGATCTTTTCCTTTAACTCATCCAAGTCCCTGACCAGATTTACAGGATTTTCCCTGCGCTGGTACGGAGAGCTGATAAACAATATGGAGATCAGTAAGGCAGTTTATGTTTCGGTCACAGTGGCAATTCTGGCAACTGTTATTTCCACAGTGCTGGGAACCATCACAGCCATCGGACTTTCAAAATCCAGAAAGGTGCTGAAGGAGATGGTCCTTACCATCAATAACTTTCCAATTCTGAATCCGGAGATCGTAACCGCGATTGGTCTGATGCTGCTGTTTTCTTCGCTGGGAATGACGAAAGGCTATCTGACCATGCTGCTGGCACATATCGCATTCTGTACGCCCTATGTGATCACCAGTGTATATCCGAAGGTACGAAGCCTGGATCCGAACCTTGCCAATGCAGCCATGGATCTTGGTGCAACGCCATATCAGGCACTTACCAAGGTTATTGTGCCCATGATCAAAGAAGGGATTTTTGCGGGAGCGCTCCTGGCCTTTACCATGTCCTTTGACGATTTCGTAATTTCCTACTTTGTTTCCGGAAACGGAGTAAAAAATATATCCATTGTTGTATATAATATGACAAAGCGCATCAATCCCACCATCAACGCCCTTTCTACTATTGTGATCGTGGTCATTGTACTGGTGCTTCTTTTTGCAAATCTGATCATGCCGAAGCTTCAGGCCTCCACCGTGAAAAAAATGGATCCGAAAAAAAGAAGGATCGTTGCGGTTATCACAGCTGCTGCGGTTGTTCTGGTATTGGGAAAGTGGACGATTGTAAGCCAGGGAAACCACGTGCTTCGTGTATATAATGCCGGAGAATATATGGACCTGAGTCTTCTGGACAAATTTGAGAAGCAGTATAACTGTACTGTTGTATATGAAACCTTCGAGTCCAATGAGATGATGTACACCAAGCTGGCCAGTGGTGAAACCTACGATGTTCTGGTTCCGTCAGATTATATGATCGAAAGACTGATCAAGGAGGAATATCTTCAGGCCCTTGACTGGAAAAAGATCCCAAACAGCAAAAATCTTCTTCCCGAGGTACAGAATAAGGACTATGATCCGGGAAATCGTTATTCCTGTCCGTATTTCTGGGGAACTGTAGGAATCCTTTATAATAAGAATGTAGTCTCTCAGGAGGATCTTGACAAAGAGGGCTGGAATATTCTCTGCGATGAAAAATATAAGGGAGATCTTTATATGTATGATTCCGAAAGGGATTCCTTTATGATTGCCCTGAAAGCGCTGGGGTATTCCATGAACACAAAAAATCCTGATGAGATCCAGCAGGCTTATGAGTGGCTGATCCGGCAGAGAGATACCATGGATCCGATCTATGCAGGTGATGATGTGATCGACAATATGATCTCAGGAAACAAGGCAATGGCGGTTGTTTATTCCGGAGATGCTTCCTATATCATCAGCGAAAATCCGGAGCTTGGCTATTATACTCCGCAGCAGGGAACCAATACCTGGTATGATGCCATGGTCATCACCAAGGACTGTAATGAAGTAGATCTGGCTCATGAGTTCATCAATTTTATGTTGGATGATGAAAATGCTCTTTCCAATACCGAAGAAGTAGGATATACTTCTACTGTAAAGAGTGCATTCGAGGAGATGAAGAACGGAACTTATGAGGGAATTTCTTCCTATATTCCGCAGATTGACAATCCAAAGAATGAGATCTTCGGATACCAGAAGCCAAAGATCAAGCAGAAATTCGCAGAGCTTTGGACAAAGGTAAAAGCAAAATAACAAGATGTCAGAGAGAGACATGAAGGAGGTTCTATGAAATCAAAAAAAGCAGCAGCGATCATGTTATGTGCGGTACTTGGAACATCTATGATAACAGGTGTCAGTGTCAGTGCAAAGGATAAGGATGAACTGGTACTTTATACATGGGACGGAATGTTTCCGCAGGAAGTGCTGGATGATTTTGAAAAAGAAACAGGGACCAAGGTGGTATATTCCAACTTTGATACCGATGAGACCATGCTTGAGAAGCTTTCCCAGGCAAAGGGCGGCGATTACGATGTGGTAATTGCAGATGATTACATTATCGACAGCGCGGTAAAAGAAGGACTTGTCCAGAAGATCGACAAGGATACCGTTTCCAATTTTAAGAACATCAACCCCCTTTATCAGGGACAGTTTTATGATCCGGATGACGAATATACAGTACCTTACGGAGCAGGAATCCCACTGATCGTTTATGATCCGGAGCAGGTAGATATCGACATTAAAGGATACAAGGATCTCTGGGATAAGTCTCTGGAGGACAGCATTGCCATCGTAGGTAATTACCGCGTGATCTGTGGCATCACACAGCTTTCCATGGGAGAGAGCATGAACGAAGAAGATGTAGCCGTGATCGACAAGACCGGTGAGAAGCTGAAAGAGCTGGCACCGAACATTCGTATGATCCAGGATGACAATACACAGAATGCACTTCTCAACGGAGAGGCAAGTGTGGCATTTCTTTATACATCACAGGTAACACAGGCGCTGAAGGATAATCCGGATCTTAAGGTGGTTTATCCGGAGGAAGGTCTTGGATTTGGTATTATGGGAATGTTTGTGCCAAGTGAAGCACCGAATGCGAAGGCTGCCAATGAATTTATCAATTATATCCTGGAGCCGGAAGTATCTGCACAGTGCATCAACTATATCGGATACTACAATACAAACAAGGCAGCAGATGATCTGGTAGACGAGAGCCTGGTTGTTCCGGACAGCGTGACAAAGGGTGAGATCGTACAGAATGTAAGCCAGGAAGCAGAGCAGGAATACAATAAGATCTGGACAGAGTTTAAAGCTGCCTGCGATTAAGCAGACGAACCAGTAAGGGGGTTTTTCAGGTGGAGATATACAAAGGTACATCCGCTTTTTCCGGAATAGCTATTGGAAAAATACTGTATTACCACAGAGGCGAATATCAGATCCGTCAGTCCATGGTAGACAATGTAAAAAAGGAGCTGGATCGTCTGGATAATGCAAGAACAGCGGTAAAGAACCAGATCCAGCATATGTATAAAAACGGAGCACCCCTCCCCAAAGAGCAGGAGCTGACCTTGAAACGTCAGCTGAAGCTCTTAAGTGGCGGCAGCTTTCAGCGGGCTGTGGAAAGCATGATCACGACAGAAAAGGTCAGTGCAGCTTACGCAGTCCAGACAACCAGGGATGAGCTTGCAAATGTGTTCCGCAAGCTGGAGGACGAGGCTGTCAAAGAACAGATCGAAAATATCAGGGAGATCTCCGAGCTGCTGATCGGCGCCATGGGTGGTTCCCATGCACGGATCAATCTGGGAGATGAGCCGGTGATCCTTGCAGCAGAGCAGCTTTCCCCCAATGAACTTCTGGAGATGAACAAAGCCAGTCTTCTGGCGGTAGTCATGCATCAGGGGTCTGTTATTTCCCATGTATCGATCATGGCAAAATCCATGGAAGTCCCCACCCTGGTCGAGGTGGAGATACAGAAAGAATGGGATGGCCATATGGCTATTGTAGATGGGTATACAGGAACACTGTATATCGATCCGGAACCGGAGCTTCTTAAGGAATATGAGATCCGTCATGCAGCAGATAAGGAAGAGCGGGAAGAACTTTTGAGACTTCGGAACCAGAAGGATATCACAGCCGATGGCAAGGAGATCAAGCTTCTGGCAAACATCGGAAATCTGGATGATCTGAATACGGTTCTTTATTACGGAGCAGCAGGTATCGGTCTTCTTCGAAGTGAATTCCAGTATCTCGGAAGAGAGAATTATCCAAGAGAAAATGAGCTGTTCCGTGCCTATAAAAAAGTAGCCGAGGATATGGATGAACGGCCGGCAGTGATCCGTACTGTGGACCTGGGGGCAGACCGTCAGGCAGAATATATGGCGATTCCTGATGAGGTCAATCCTATGATGGGAAACCGCGGCATCCGCCTTTGCCTGGATCGCAAAAAAATGTTTAAAGCGCAGCTTCGGGCTATTTACCGTGCAAGTGCCTATGGAAATATCAACCTGATGTATCCGATGATCACGTCCGAGGAAGAGCTGGATGAGATCGAGAAGCTGATCCGTGAGGTAAAAAAGGGCCTGGATGAGAAGAACATTCCTTACAAAAACATCCGTACCGGAATTATGATCGAAACACCGGCAGCGGTCATGATCAGTGAAGAACTTGGAAAACGTGTGGATTTCCTGAGCCTTGGAACCAATGACCTGACTCAGTATACCCTGGCTATGGACCGGCAGAATCTTCTTTTGAAGGATAAATACAACGATCATCATCCGGCGCTTGTAAAGATGATCCGCATGGTAACAGAGGCAGGACATAAGTCAGGATGTGAAGTTTACATATGCGGAGAGCTGGCAGCAGATTCCAATCTTACAGAAGCTTTTATCCAGATGGGAGTGGACGGTCTTTCCGTTGTTCCTGCCTGTGTACTTCCAGTGCGAAAAGCGATCCGCAGCTCCTATGCGGATGAGGCAAACCGGCCGGAAGAAGCAGTAAAAGAGAAATAATATCCGGAAAAATAAAAATCCTGAGAATTTCTATGTTGATATCTGTTGATATCTCACATAGGATCCTCAGGATTTTTTGACGGAATCTTTCACTCACGGCTTATTGCTGTTCTCAATTGAAGCAGTGCGTGGAAGCATATCTGTTCCGGTTAAAGTTATCGAAGTCCAAGCACCTGGGCGGTTTCCGAAATAAACTCCGGTGTGGTACCACAGCATCCGCCGATCACGGAAGCACCGTTGTCCACCAGCACCTTCATATAACCTGCAAAATCCGCAGGGGTCATACTGTAAACTGCATTTCCAAGATCATCGATCTGGGGCATTCCCGCATTGGGTTTGGCAATGACCGGAATGGAAACGTTCTCTTTGATATTGCGGATAACCGATACCAGCTGATCCGGGCCAACCGAGCAGTTGATGCCGACAGCGTCTGCACCTGCAGCTTCCAGGGACATGGCAGCCTCTATGGCATTTCCGCCGCTGAAGATACTTCCGTCTGCTTCTACAGTCACGGTACAGATGATAGGAAGCTCGCAGATACTCTGGCAGGCGTCTACAGCAGCCAGTGTCTCCTCAATATTGATCATGGTTTCCGCTACGATCAGGTCCACACCCGCATCACGGAGATAGCCGATCTGTTCCTGATAGACTTCGAAGGCTTTTTCGTAAGTCATGTCACCGGCCGGTGACATCATCTTGCCTGTGGTGGTGATATCACCTGCTACGAAAACACCCTCCGGTGCGATCTCCTTTGAATAGCCTGCCAGGGTATGATTGATCTGTTCAATCTGATCCTCCAGTCCGTGCATAGTGAGGTTAATACGGTTTCCGCCGAAGGTAGGCGCATAGATGATATGGCTTCCCGCCTCGATGTATGCCTTCTGCAGAGACTGGATCACATCCTTGTGCTCAATCACCCAGCTCTCTGTGCAGACACCACGCGGCATGCCGGCCTTCATCAGGTTGGAGCCGGTAGCACCATCCAGCAGCAGGACATGATCTTCGGTCAGTTTCTGAAATTCCTGTTTTGTCATATGTTTATATCCTCCTTATGGCAGCCAATCACGGTTGGCAAAAAATAGGGCTCCTCCTGTAACCGCTGCACTCATTGCCGTGGGTTTATTTTAACACAGGGAATAAAAATAATCTATCCTGTTTCTGGGACGGGAAATAAAAAATAATAAAAATTAGGCAAATTGTACATATTTAACGGCTTTTCTGTCGGATAAAGAACTTGCGTATTAGAAAATGGGATTGTATAATAATCTGTAGACATGCCCAAGGGGCAAGACTGTCATCAGATAGAACATAAAGGTAAAGGTGAAAAGGAATTATGATTAAAGTTAAACTGAGCAACTGGAAGTCTGATCACCAGATGGATGAGGCTTATAAAGCTCTGCGAACAAATATCCAGTTCTGCGGGGCAGATAAGAAAGTGATCGCACTTATCAGCTGTACTCCTAATGAGGGAAAGAGCAGTGTGGCATTTAATCTTGCTGCCTCTCTTGCTGAGAGCGGCAAATCAGTGCTTCTGATCGATGCCGATCTGCGTAAATCCGTTTTGATGGGACGTGTGACAGTAGACCAGGAGGTAATGGGACTTGCTCATTATCTTTCCAAGCAGGCCAAGCTTTCTGACGTGATCTGTGCCACTACACTTCCGAAGTTCCATATTATCTTCTCCGGTATCGTACCTCCGAACCCGGCAGAGCTTCTCGGAAACAGACTCTTCAAGGATATGATCCGCGTGGTAAGAGATGTTTATGATTACGTTATTGTAGATACACCGCCGCTTGGACTGATCATCGACAGTGCTATCATAGCAGATTCCTGCGACGGATCTGTAATCGTCGTTGAATCCGGTACCATCAGCTACCGTTTTGTACAGGAAGTAAGAGATCAGCTTGCCAAGAGCAACTGCCCGATCCTGGGAACCATCCTGAACAAGGTGGACTACAGCAAGGCAGGCAATTACGGTCACTATGGCAAGTATGGTAAGTATGGTAAATACGGCAAGTACGGTAAGTATGGTTCCTACGGAGATTATGGTGAGAGCAGCAGTAAATAAAAAAACATTGACAACAGAAATGAGTAGGTTATTTTAATGAAGGGACTTTATGATATTCATTGTCATATCCTCCCCGGGGTGGATGACGGTGCAAGAAACATGGAAGAATCACTCTGGATGCTCAACAAGGAGTATCAGGAGGGCGTACGTCATGTGATCCTGACACCACATTTCCGGTACGATATGTTTGAGCCGCATATGAACATTGTGACAAGACAGTTCATGCAGCTGCGTAGAGCAGCCATGAATATTGGTGATGAAGGCATGAGACTTTATCTGGGCTGTGAACTCCATTCCAGTATGGATATGGTGGAATGCCTTAAGAAGGGACGGCGGCTTACCCTTGCAGGTTCCAGATATGTGCTTGTGGAATTCAGCAACGGAGATGAGAAAAATTATATTGAAGAACGGGTCAGAAGTCTTCTGATGAATGGTTTTATCCCGATCATCGCTCATGTGGAACGTTATAAGGCTACCTGGAACGATATTGGATTTTTGACAGAGCTGAAGGATATGGGAGCACATATCCAGGTCAACGCAGATACCATCAGCGGTCAGGACGGATTCGGGGCAAAAACCTTTGCACGGAAAGTCATGAAGCATGGGCTTCTGGATTTTGTCGGTTCTGACGGACACCGTAAGACGGAGCGTATCCCGGAGATCGGCAAATGTGTCGCCAAAATGGAAAAAACAATGGGGAGCGAATATGTAAAGAAGATCTTTATCAAAAATCCCCGGAAAATCACAGGGTAATGGAGAAAAGAAATGGAAAATCAGACTGTTAACAACAACGACGAAGTAGAGATCGATCTTGGTGAGGTATTTCACCTGTTACTGAGCAAGCTGGGTGTTATCATTTTATCCGGTATTGTTTTCTGCCTGGCAGCTGTTATGGGAACCATGCTTCTGATCACACCGAAGTATGAATCCACAACCAAGATCGTGGTACTGTCCAAGCAGGACAGCAGCATACTGACCAATCAGGATATCCAGACAAGTACATCACTGACCAAGGACTATGCGGAGCTGATCAAGAGCCGTACAGTTACTGAGGGTGTGATCGCACAGCTGAAACTGGATATGACACATGAGGAGCTTCTTAAGAAGCTTTCCGTAGATACACCAACGGATACACGAGTAGTATCCATCACAGTTACAGATACCGATCCTTATACAGCGGCACAGATCGCAAACGCAGTAAGAGATATTGCTTCCAAGCATATCCAGCAGGTTATGGATATCAAGGCAGTAAATGTGGTAGAGACAGCAAACATCCCGGATGAGCCATCAAGCCCAAGCGTACCGAAAAACGGTGTGATCGGCGGACTTCTGGGTATCCTTCTGGCAGCAGCCGTTGTGATCATCGTATATCTGACAAACGATACTGTAAAGACACCGGAAGACGTAGAGAAATATCTTGGATTAAGCGTACTTGGTACAATCCCATACTCTTCCAAAATGGGCAATAAATCCAAAAAGAAAAAGAAACGTCACGCATAAAAATAACAACAACGGATCAAAGTGTTGGGAAAGGCCGGGAGCAGCAAAAATATGAAGAAATTTTTTGTGTTTTTATTAGTAGTCATCTGCCTTGGTATGGGAGCCGGTGTAGTATACATGAAGAGCTCCGAGGATAATGAAGGACCGAAGATCACATTTGAAGAGGGAAAAGATATGAATTATACATCCGATATGACAGAAGAGGATCTTCTGAAGGATGTAAAGGCACAGGATGACAGAGATGGAGATGTTACAGAGTCTCTTACTGTAGAAACCATATATCCGAAGAATGACGGAAAACAGGTTTCTGTTATCTTTGTTGCAAAGGACAAAAACAACAACGTAACAAAAAAAGAATTTACCATGGAAGCTCAGGACGGCAGTGCCGAAAATCCGCAGCTGGGACTGATCGATAATGACGGTCTCACAGAGGACGGAGATTCCACAGACACAACAGAGCCTGCAGAAGAGACAGATATGCAGGATGGGACAGAAGCAGACAGCACAGATGCTGAAAGCGGAGATTCCGCAGAAGGAGAACTGACTCCGGAGGAACAGGCGCAGAAGACACAGGAAGACAAGATCGAGCAGCTTTCTCCGCAGGATCCGAAGATGTATCTGACTACCTATTACGTAGAGGTACCGGTAGGAACTACGCTGGATAAATTAAGCTATGTAAAGGATATCCAGGATGATACAGAGTCAACCAGTGATCTTTTCAAAAGGATCCAGATCACCGGTGATGTAAATACAGCTGCACCGGGAACTTACGAGCTTACATATTATGTAGTAGACAACAGTGGAAACAGCTCCAACGGAGCCGTACTTACCATTGTCGTGAAATAAATATCATCCCCTCTCCAGGTACCTGAGATACCGGAGAGGGGATAAATGCAACAAAAAATGTAAGCGAGGGAAGGCGTAGAAAAGAATATGTATCAAAAAGAAAACAGCAGCTGGGTAAAACATGCAGATTTTACGATTTGCGATATGTTGTGTCTGCAGCTTGCGTTTGTACTTGCATACTGGATCCGAAACGGGATCGATCAGCCATACGAGACAGAGCTGTATCGAAATGTGGCAGTGGTGATGTTTCTTATCCAGCTGATGGTCACATTTTTTAATGAAAGCTTCAGCGGAGTTCTGCGAAGAGGAATGCTGGTGGAACTGAAGAAAACCTTTGAACAGTGTACACTGGTCTGCCTTCTGGTCCTGGCATATATGTTTCTTTTAAGAATTGGAAACAATTATTCCAGAATGATCCTGCTGATCACCTATGTGCTTTATATCTGCTTCAGCTACTGCGGCAGACAGGCACTGAAGAAATTCCTGAAGGATCACAGATACGAAGAAAGCGAGAAGCGATCCCTGCTGATCGTTACAGTCAGTGAAAATGCAGACAATGTGGTGGAAACCATCCGCAAGAATAATTACGGAACCTATCATCTGGCAGGAATTGCTTTTATGGATTGTGACAAGAAGGGAGCATCCGTCTGTGGAGTGCCGGTAGTAGCCGGAAAGGATGATATGATCTCCTATATCCATAAGAACTGGATTGATGAATTATTTTTTGCAGTGCCTAAGGAAATCCCGATCCCGGAGCAGATGATCAAAGATTGCTCTGCAATGGGAGTTGTCATCCATATGAGACTGGCAACTATGAAATCCCTTGGCAAGAACCAGGTGGTGGAGGAGCTTGGCGGATACACTGTGCTTTCCAGCAGTATCCACATTGTAACACCGCGCCAGATGTTTGTGAAACGAGCTATGGATATCGCAGGCGGTCTGGTAGGTTGTCTTTTTACAGGAATCGCAGCGATCTTTCTGGTTCCGGCCATTAAGATCAAATCTCCGGGTCCTGCATTTTTCTCACAGGTCCGCATAGGAAAGAACGGTCGTCCGTTCAAGATCTATAAATTCCGCTCCATGTATATGGATGCAGAAGAACGCAAAAAAGAACTGATGAAACAGAATAACGTAAAAGATGGAATGATGTTCAAAATGGATGATGATCCACGAATCATCAAAGGAGTAGGACATTTTATCCGAAAAACATCCCTGGATGAATTTCCACAGTTCTGGAATATTCTGAAAGGAGATATGAGTCTTGTAGGAACCAGACCGCCGACAATGGATGAGTGGGAGAAGTATGAGCTTCACCATCGCAAACGTCTGGCCATCAAGCCGGGACTTACCGGTATGTGGCAGGTAAGCGGTCGAAGTGATATTACGGATTTCGAGGAAGTCGTAGAGCTTGACACAAAGTACATTGCCGAATGGTGTCTGAAGCTGGATATTGAGATCCTGGTTAAGACAGTTATGGTCGTTTTCCGCGGAAGCGGCGCCAAATGATCCATACATATTGAGATTCGAATATAATGACCCGGGCTGCGGAGACGCAGTTCGGGGATAAAAATAAATTAGATAAGTTATAAATATAAAAGAGGAAGTAAAAATGCAGATTTTATTGATCATGCTGATCGTAGTACTTCTTGCGTTCTCGGTCCTGCTTCTGGCACTGGCAAAACAAAGTCCCAGGGAAAAGCAGACAGAAGACAAAGAGCAGGAAGAATACATCAGGGATTATGCAGAAACAGTAAGACAGACCGGAGGAAGTATGAAGAAGTTAGAACATTGGAAAGTAATTGCGATATATCTGATGGAGAAAACTCCAAACGACCTCATCCACATCGGCAAACCCATCGAAATGGACGTACAGGAATTCGGATGGTTTTTGAAGTACTTTTTCCTTCGGCATTTGTATAGGACTGAGTGATATAAAAGGACTCGGAATTTTTTGATTTTGATGTTGTTATGCGCACAATAATCACCTCTGTCACTATTATACCATATATCACTAAATATTACTATATAATAAAGATGAAAATTTGACAAAAAAATAAGCCTATTTCAAGGCTTTGCAGTACTTTTTTGGATTTCAATGTGTCAAACTCCCGGGAACTGTTTTTGCATTTGGCGATTTACGATATTTCTTGCTTTTATCAGTAAAAAAGCGTAAAATGATTAGGATATTTGAATCTGTACAGAGAGTGTCCATATGAAATATTTTCTGTACCAGCAAAAATGGAGGATTGCATATGAGAAAAATGGGAAAACATATCCCAGGGCTGATCGTGACGCTTGTGGTTCTGATCACAGCGATCGTATTTGCGGTCATGCTTCTGAATATGAAGGTGATCCCGACGAAGTTCATTGCAGTGATCGGACTGGTAATGCTGGTCCTGATCGTGATCGTCGGAGCGCTTGTATGGAGTACGGATGGTAAGATAAGATTTGTAGTGGGAGTGATCCTGGCAGCAGTTTTTGCAGCAGTATTCATTCTCGGAAGTATGTATGTTTATAAGACACATTCCACACTGGCAGGGATTTCCGGTGTGAACACAGAGGTTACGGAGGTCGGCATTTATGTCCGTGCAGATGATTCTGCAGATTCCATAGAGGCTACAGCAGATTATGTGTATGGTGTGCTGACAGATCTTGACAGAGCCAATTCGGACAAGGCTATCCAGGAGGTGGATTCCGAGACAGGCAAGACTGTGCAGGTCCAGGAGTATGCAGGACTTACAGAGCTGGTTGACGGTCTTCTGAACGGACAGACAGGTGCGATCGTGCTGAACAGCGCATATTTAAGCGTTATTGAAGAGATGGATGGATATTCCGATATTTCTTCCAGGATCAAAGAGCTGACCGTGAAGAAGGTGGAGACGACCATTGAGCCCCAGGAGACAGAGGCGAAGGCTGAAGAGAGTACCAATGACGGTTCTGTATATACTATCTTTATCAGTGGTATCGACAGCCGCAGCGGTCTTGTTGCAAAGAGCCGCAGCGATTCCAATATCATTGCTACGGTAAATACAGCTACCAGACAGGTGCTTCTGGTTTCCACACCTCGTGATTATTTTGTACCGCTTTCTATTTCTGGCGGACAGAGAGATAAGCTGACACATGCAGGTATCTATGGTATCAATGTATGTATGGATACTCTGGGAATGCTTTACAACGAGGATGTCAACTATTATTTCCGTATCAACTTTGCAGGATTTGAGCAGCTGATCAATGCGCTTGGCGGAGTTACTGTTTATTCTGACTATGACTTTGATTCCAAGAATGAGACAGGATATCACTTCAATCAGGGAGAGAACTACCTGAACGGTGAGCAGGCTCTGGTATTCAGCCGTGAGCGTTATGCCTTTAAAGAGGGCGACCGTCAGCGTGGCAAGAACCAGATGGCAGTGATCAAGGGTGTGATCAACAAGGCTCTTTCACCGGAGCTTCTGAAGAATTATTCTTCTGTTCTTTCCAGCATCCAGGGATGCTTTGAGACCAATATCTCCTATGAGGAGATCGCCAGACTGCTCCAGCAGCAGCTGAACAACGGCGGTGACTGGAACATCGTAAGCTACAGTGTAAATGGTACCGGTGACACACAGAAGCCGTACTCCATGAGCCAGAAGGCTTACGTTATGATCCCGGATGAGTCTACCGTTCAGAAGGCGGAGGCCATGATGAAGAAGGTTCGTGACGGAGAGACTGTTTCCCAGGAGGAGGCAGACAGTGCAACATCAGCGGCAGCAGCTACGGATAATGATGCCCAGGCAGCTGCAGAGGGAAGTACAGCAGAAGCGCAGGGTGAGACTGCAGATGCCACACAGGATGGCACAGCAGATGCCCAGGCAGCAGACGGAACTGTTGCACAGCAGTAAGATAAAATTATTAAATTTTAGCATAAGAACAGCCGGGGAAGCGTAAAGCTTTCCAACGGCTGTTTTTTCATGAGAAACAGAACGAAAAAAATCCACCGGCGATCACCGATGGATTTTTTTTTACAGGATCTCTTTCAGATATCTTTCCAGGGCATCCTGCCATGTTGGAAGTGGCTGGAAGCCGTTTTTTACAAGCTTGGATTTATCCAGGCGGCTGTTGAATGGACGTACAGCCTTGGAAACGCCGTACTCTGCAGTTGTGACAGGAGATACCTTTACTTTTTCGTATTCCTTGTGGCCGAGGGCAGCAGCCTGGCGGAAGATCTCTTTAGTGAAATCATACCAGCTGATGAAGCCGCCTTCGTTGGTTGCGTGATAGTAGCCGTATTTCTCTGTCTCGACCATGTCTACCAGAAGACGTGCAAGGTCGTAGGTGTAGGTCGGAGTTCCGATCTGGTCACTGACTACGGTAAGCTTGTCATGGGTTTTTCCCAGATTTACCATGGTACGGATAAAGTTTTTGCCGTTTTTGCCGAATACCCATGCAATACGTACGATAAAGAATTTATCTACAGTGCCGGATACTGCCAGTTCACCGTCAAGCTTGGTCTGACCGTATACGTTCTGTGGAGCGTAGTCCTTGCAGTCCGGATCCCATGGTGTGGTTCCCTGGCCGTCAAAAACGTAGTCTGTGGAAATATACATCATCTTGATGCCAAGCTCCTTGCAGATGTCCGCAATGTTCTGTGTTCCTACAACATTGACAAGACGTACCTTTTCACGGTTTTCCTCGTCCTCTGCAGCGTCTACGGCTGTCCATGCGGCACAGTGTACCACTGCATCAGGCTTTACCTCACGGATGGTTTTTGCTACCGCTTCTTTATCTGTGATATCAAGCTGCACATAAGGCATGGTGGTAACAGGAGTACCATCAGCGATGCCGCTGTAGGAAGGAGCAATGTCACTTCCTACGCCTTCATGTCCACGGCCGGACAGTTCATTCATTACGTCATGGCCAAGCTGGCCGCCAACACCTGTTACGAAAAATCTCATGCTTTAACCTCCTCACGGTTTCCATACATTTCTTCGTAGTAGTTCTGATACTCACCGGAGATGATGGTTTCCCACCATTCCTTGTTATCAAGGTACCATTTGATGGTCTTTTTGATTCCGTCTGCGAATTTTGTTTCAGGAAGCCATCCAAGCTCGTTGTGGATCTTGGTCGGGTCGATAGCGTAGCGCATGTCATGGCCTTTACGGTCTGCTACATGTGTGATCAGGCTTTCCGGTTTGCCAAGCTCCTTGCAGATCAGTTTTACGATATCGATGTTTTTCATCTCGTTATGTCCGCCTACATTGTAAACCTCGCCTACACGTCCTTTGTGGATGATCAGGTCGATGGCACGGCAGTGATCCTCAACATAGAGCCAGTCGCGGACATTTTCACCCTTTCCGTAAACCGGGAGTGGTTTGTCGTTCAGAGCGTTGGCGATCATCAGCGGGATCAGCTTTTCCGGGAAGTGATACGGGCCGTAGTTGTTGGAGCAGCGGCTGATGGTCACAGGCAGGCCGTAGGTTCTGTGGTATGCGAGAACAAGAAGGTCAGCACCTGCTTTGGAGGAGCTGTACGGGCTGCTTGTATGGATCGGAGTTTTCTCTGTGAAGAAGAGGTCCGGTCTGTCAAGAGGAAGATCTCCGTAAACCTCGTCTGTGGAAACCTGATGATAACGCTGGATTCCGTATTTACGGCAGGCATCCATGAGAACAGCAGTACCCTTGATGTTGGTGTCAAGGAATACCTCCGGGTTTTCGATGGAACGGTCTACGTGGCTCTCAGCTGCGAAGTTTACCACGATGTCCGGATGCTCCTCCTCGAAAAGCTTGTAAACAGCGTCACGGTCTGTGATGCTTTCCTTTACAAAGCGGAAGTTCGGTTTGTCCATGACCGGTGCAAGAGTGGAAAGGTTTCCGGCATAGGTCAGGCAGTCCAGGCATACGATACGGTAATCCGGATGAGCCTCCATCATATGAAAAATAAAGTTGCTTCCGATAAATCCGGCGCCGCCGGTAACGATGATTGTCATAAAAAATCTCCTTTATAATAAATGATTGATCTTATACGGATTCCGTCGAAACGGAGTCCGCAGGTAAATTCAGTGTCGGAAAATCAGATCGGCTTAGTGAAGCGCGTCCAGATATTTTCCGTCCAGAACATCCTTGAGATACTGGCCATACTGGTTTTTCTTAAGGATTTCGTAAACCTTGAGCACGTCCTCCTTTGTGATCCAGCCGTTTAAGTAAGCAATCTCCTCAAGGCATGCGATCTTGCGGTGCTGATGCTGCTCCATGGTTTTTACGAAGTTGGTTGCCTCTACAAGGCTTTCGTGTGTACCGGTATCCAGCCATGTGAAGCCCTGGCCCAGAAGCTCAACGTTCAGCTGTCCCTTCTCAAGGTAGATACGGTTCAGGTCAGTGATCTCAAGCTCGCCTCTTGCGCTTGGCTTCAGATTTTTTGCGTACTCTACAACCTTGTTGTCGTAGAAGTAGAGACCGGTTACACAGTAGTTGCTTTTTGGCTTTTCCGGTTTCTCTTCAATGGAAACAGCTTTTCCGTTCTGGTCGAATTCCACGATGCCGAAACGCTCCGGATCATCTACATAGTATCCGAAAACAGTGGCACCTTTGCCTGTTTCTGCATTGTCTACAGCAGCTTTCAGGCGCTTTTTGAGGCCATGTCCTGCGAAGATGTTGTCACCAAGGACCATACATACGGTGTCGTTGCCGATGAATTCCTCGCCGATGATAAATGCCTGGGCAAGTCCGTCCGGGCTTGGCTGTACAGCGTAGGTAAGGTTGACACCGAACTGATGGCCGTCACCGAGAAGCTCCTCAAATCTCGGGGTATCCTGCGGGGTGGAGATGATCAGGATATCACGGATGCCTGCGTTCATAAGAACAGACATAGGATAGTAGATCATCGGTTTGTCAAAGATCGGCAGAAGCTGTTTGGAGGTCACCATGGTAAGCGGGTAAAGACGTGTTCCGGAGCCTCCGGCTAAAATAATTCCTTTCATATGTTTTCTCCTTTGCGTGATGATGTGCAGCATAAGTCGTGCCTGCACATAACTTTGTTACTGTAACTGTATTATAAAAGGTGACGTAAGGTTACCTTCAAGAGTTTTTTTCATATTTTTTATTTTTGGCTATTTTTCACAAAGAAATACGCCGGCATCCTTGGTGATGCGGAATCCTTTGGCAGTTTTTCTGGCGGTGTAGGCCCGGAATTCCTTGTAACGGTCCAATATATACTGATTCTGGTTGCCGTGGCAGGAGAGGACGTAGGAGATCAGCGGCTCCGCATCCTGGACCAGAAGGCAGTCTTCATAAGAAAGCCACTGAGCCTTTGGGAAAAAAGGCGCCAGGATACTCTGGCCGTTTTCACGTCCGAACCGTTCATAAAGCCGGTCTGCGGAAAGCACGATCCGTTCATCAAAATCCTGCACCAGCTGGCTGACCTCCTGCATATGTGCCTTTCCGTAAGCACTGCAGAGAAATCTCCCACCGGGAGCGAGGACACGGCGGACTTCCTTCAGGACGGAGGGAATATCATCGCAGTAAAAAAGCACGTGATTGGCGATCACCAGATCAAAGCTTTCGTCCTTGCAGGGGATTTTTCTGCAGTCAAAGGCCCGGAATGCAAACCGGGTATCCGAGGAACCGATGGCTCGTCTGGCATCGCGGAGCATACCGCTGGAAATATCGGAAAGTGTGATGGAGATATCCTCCGGCAGAAGGGAAAGGTTGTCGGTCCATAACGTTCCGTCCCCGCAGCCCAGCTCCAGAATACGAAGACCGGGTGAGATCCGGCACTGCTCAAAGATCCAGGGAAACCATCCCTGTTTGTTCTGGGAGTACAGGCTGTGGAGGTTGATCCTGGAGGAAATGTTGGTGGCATTCTGATACTGATTCTTGAGGCTTTTTTCCATGCCGGTCAGGTGAATCAGGTTCAGCATCTGGCTCCAGTCAATGGTGTGCTGTTCCTTTATCATCTGTGCGGTATCCTGGATCGCTTTTTCCACCAGCTGCATCTGTTCGATCCGGTCACGGACCAGACGAAGCTGGATATTCAGAGAATTCAGCATGAAATGATAATCGGAATCACCGATGGTCATTTCACGGATGTCATCCAGGGAAAAGCCCAGGTATTTCAGAAGGAGGATCTGCTGAAGCATTGCAAAATCCTCGTCTGTATAAAAACGTGCGCCGGATTCGGTGACGAGAGAGGGTTTCAGGATATCCTGTTTATCATAATAGCGGACAGTACGCAGAGTTACGTGTGCCATGCGTGCAAATTCGCCGGAAGAATAGTAGCCGTCTTTTTTCATAAAAAATAGAATCCTTTCTGAGGAAATAACAAACATCCTGTCATAGAAGTCATAAAAGAATTATAATTCAGATCCGGAAGCCGTACAAGAGTAAAACGTACAGGAGAAAAACAGCATTGACAAAATTCTGCTGGTTTGTTAGTATATCGTTTCGAAAAAAAGGAACCCCGGAATCATATTTCCGGGATAAGTGTTCGATATAAAAAGGAGTAATTTTTATGCGAAACCGTACTCTGGATATGGTAAAGGCGATCTGTGCTTATGCAGTTGTGCTTCTTCACGTCCATTTTCCGGGAAATGCCGGAATCATAGCCAATGTACTTGCCAGATTTGCAGTACCTGTGTTTTTTATGGTATCCGGATATTTTTGTTTCCGTGGCGATGATACGGAATTTATAAGAACCGGAAAAAAGATCCGGCATGTTCTGAAGCTGATGCTTGTGGCATTTCCGGTCTGCTGTCTGTGGGAGCTGATCCAGAATTACATCGACGGAGCAAGCCAGAAGGAATGGCTGGAAGCCCTGGTTTCGGGGGAACATATCCGCCAGTTTCTTCTATATAATAACAGCTCTCAGGTGAAATGGCATCTGTGGTTTCTCCCGGCACTGCTCTATTGTTATCTTCTTTTTGCCCTGGCAGCAAGATTCCGGATTTGTAAGCAGGCATATGTTCTGATACCGGTGCTTCTTCTGATCCATTTCGGAATGGAGGAATTTTCGACCTTCCTGTTCCCGGAAAAGCATTTCCGTGTTATGCAGTTTCGAAACTATCTGTTTACCGGATTTCCGTTTTTTATGTTGGGACATCTGATACACAGACATCAGGAAAAGCTGGAAGCCTGGTTTGCCGGAAAAAAAGTGCTTTTTTTGTATGGCATGGCAGCTGGCGGCGGGATCGCAAGTCTGCTGGAATACCGGTATTTTGGCAAACTGGAATTATTTCTGGGTTCAGTATTTATGGCTGTTGGCCTTTTTCTCATTGCGATCATGGGAAAGAATCGGAAAGTGCCCGAGCTTCCGGTAGCCATCGGTCAGAAATATGCATTTTTTATTTATCTGTTCCATCTCTGTGTGGCTGATATCCTGAAGGATGTGGCTGTGGCAGCTGGAATTGAGAAAAATCTTTTATATCTGTGGATGAGACCGGTGATGGTCTGTGTTCTTGTGACTGCTGTGGCGGTAATGTATGGATATGGAATGAGGATCTGCCGGAAATAGAAGAGTTTATGGTATTTTCATATTTATGCGCTGTGATTTTGTACCAAAATATGCTAAAATATCCTTTATTGATAAGTCACAGCACACACCCGGAGGATGCGGGGAAAGCGACTGGAATATCCCGCTTCAGGGTAAAAAATACTGAGACATGAAAGAAAAAGGAGATTTTTATGGATTTACAAAACAGAGCGGAGGCCGGCAGTGACGGACATGATGAGAGTGTACTGAATCCGGAGATGCCCAACGAAACTGATCTGACGAAGAAGGAACGCCGCCGGATCGAAAAAGAGAAACTGAAGGGAATGGAAACAGGTAAGAAGATTCAGTATATCTGGATGTATTATAAGATACATATGCTGTGCGTGCTTCTTGCCATTGGCGGAGTCTGTCTGGGAGTGAATATTTATCGTCACGCACAGATGAAGACGGTGCTTTCCATTGCGGTGGTGAATGCAGGGAATTATGACTCTGAGAAGGTGGAAGAGGATGCTCTGAAGACACTGGGAACAGAGGATAAATATGCAGAAGTCAGTGTGGCGCAGAATCTGATGACGGACGAGACAGGAGAGGATTTTGATTACTATGCCAGGATCGCATATGTGACGGAAATCCAGAGTGCTACCGTTGATGTCCTGATCATGCCGAAGGAACTCTATGAACATGAGAAAGACAGCGGAATGTATGCAGATCTCAGGGAAACGTTTGGAGATGAGGTGTTTGAGTCTCTGGGCGCTGTGGATGATCAGCATCTGGAGCTTGACGGCAGCAGTAGTGTTGCTCAGGAATTTGGCCTGAGATATGATCCGGTGTGCATCTGCCTTCCGGGTAATGTGAAGAATAAGGAGAATGCGTTGAAATGGATCCAGTCTGTTCTGAAATGACGGATCCATATGCTTAGCTGAGTACAGAGATAAATAAGGCCTCCGGTTCGTAACACAGGAACCGGAGGCCTTATTATATATGAATATTACAGTGTATCGTTACGTTTGATGTAGCCAGGCTCATCCGCAGGACGGATGATCTCCTTGGCATGCGTGATCTTGGCATGCTTGTCTACCACCAGATTTTCGATATGGACATTCTCACCGATGGTGCAGTCTGCAAGAACTACACAGTTCTTGATAACAGCGCCCTTTTTGATGGTACAGCCACGTCCGACAATGGAATTCTCTACAGTTCCCTCGATCATGGAACCATTGGAGATAACGGAGTTGGAAACATTGGCTGTGTCAAAATAATGAGTCGGGCAGGAGTTATTGGTGCGTGTATAGATTGGCCAGTTATCATGGAAAAGATCCGTTGCAGTTTTGTAGTCAATCAGATCCATATTTGCATCGTGATAGCTCTTGAAATCAGTGATCGATGCAAAATATCCGCGATGAGATATACCACGCACATCCAGCTCACCGTCTCTGCAGCCGGCATTGATCACGTCTGCAAGGGTATAAAGAGAGGAAATCTCTTTTGCCTTATGGATGAGGCTGATGAAAAGCTCCTTGCTCATTACGTAGGTATCCATGAAAATGTTGCGGTTCTTCGCATTGCCATGGTTGTGCTCAATGGAGAGAACACCCTTCTGACGGTTCAGGTTCAGGATGTGGCAGTTCAGATGGTTATCCTTGGCATTATCAACGGAATGATAAAGCATGGTCACATCTGCACCGGATTCGATATGGGCATCGATCAGCTTGGAGTAGTCGGTGGTGTAGATCATGTAATTCGGAGCGATAACAACATACGGATAATGAACTGCTTCGATGCACTCCAGATTGGAGTAGTAGTTGTCGATATCGGTGTTATAGATATCGTTGACTCCGGAATGCTCTGAAAAGAGAATCTGGAGATTACCGCTCTTGGAGTTGATGTTGTAGTGACGTCCGGTTCCGAGATGTTCTACAAGAGAACGGGGTTTGTTCTTTACATAGACCTGAATGTACTCGATCCCGCTGTTGGTCATATTTGAGATCGGGAAGTCGATGACACGATATCTTCCGAGAAATGAAAAGGCGCCGATCGCACGGTAGTCCTGAAGCCCCTCCACATGGATATTTCTTTCTGAGGAATTCACGATTCCAAATGCTTTAAACATATTACTCAGCCCCCTTTACACGTTTTGATACAAGTTCGATGTGCTCACTGTCTTTGGAACCGACACGAGCGTTGGCACCGATCACGACTCCGCCTGCAACGAGAGCACGCTGGACAACGGCACCTGCCTCAACAACAACACCCGGCATCAGGACACTGTCGATGATCTTGGCACCAGAACCGACCTTGACGCCTGTGAAAAGTACTGAGTTGGTGATCTCACCCTCCACAACACAGCCCTGAGTGATGAAAGCAGTGTTGATCACAGCTGTATCACAGATATACTGTGGAAGAGAGGTGGCATCCTCAGTGTAGATCTTCCAGGTAGGATCGTTAAGATCAAGTTCACTGTTTGGACTGAGAAGATCCATGTTTGCTTCCCAGAGGGAATCGATGGTTCCTACATCCTTCCAGTAGCCTTTGAACTTGTAGGCGTAGAGCGCCTTGTCCTGTGCAAGGAGTGTAGGGATGATGTCTTTACCGAAATCGTGATTGGAATCCGGATTTTTGATATCTGCCAGCAGGAGCTTGCGCAAAAGCTTCCAGTTGAATATGTAGATACCCATGGAGGCAAGATTGCTCTTCGGGTGTTCCGGTTTCTCTTCAAATTCCACGATGCGGTCATCTTCACCGGTGTTCATGATACCGAAACGGCTGGCTTCCTTCATGGGAACCTCTATAACTGCAATAGTCGCATCTGCCTTATGCTGGATATGGTCATCAAGCATCTTTGCATAATTCATCTTATAGATGTGGTCACCGGAAAGGATCAGAAGGTATTCCGGGTTCTGTGAGTCGATGAAATCAATATTCTGAGAGATCGCATCAGCTGTTCCACGGTATACATCCAGACCGGCATCAGCCTTCTCACGTGGAGGAAGTACATAAACTCCGCTGTCCTTGGCATCAAGGCCCCAGCGGCCACCGGCTGCTACATAGCTGTTCAGTAAAACTGATTCATACTGTGTCAGTACACCTACGACATCAATGCCGCTGTTGGCACAGTTACTGAGCGGAAAATCCACGATACGGTATTTACCGCCATAACCAACGGCTGGCTTGGCAACTTTATTCGTCAACTCGTGAAGACGACTTCCTCTTCCACCGGCCAGGATCATTGCTAACATACTGTTTTGTTTCATGGCGAATCCTCACTTTCATTTCTTGTTTACTGCCAGGTGTCTTTAACCATAAAAACAATAAACTTTGTTAATATTATACACCTTTCAAAAAAGAAAATCCAGTTTTTTTGTGCAAAAAAACGTTGTTTTTATGTTGAAAAATTAGACGGATTTGGGAAAATTGATGGAGGATCTGTCGAAAAAAAGAAACGCTTAAGAAGGTTCCGGGATGCTGAAAAAACAGTAACACTGAAAATAGCCGGATTTCGGATACATCGGCGAAGATTCTTGCGGAAAATGTGAAAGCAGTGTATTCTGTAAAAAAAGTCCGGAATACAGCGGAGAAAGGATATCGATATCAGACAGGGAGAAGACAGGATGAAAGAAGAAAGAATTTCCAACTATGTAAAACTATGTGAAGAGTGGGCACAACGCTTTTTGAAGATGGATCAGGCAGATCTGCATAAACGGGTGCCGGAACTGAAGGAAGAAAACGGGTTTCTCACGATCATTCATTTCGGAAGAAGATACGGGGTGAGTCTGGAAGACGGCAGTATCCGGAGCCTGGATGGACAGAGAGAACCGGATACTACGGAGATGCTGAATATTTATACGCTTCTGGGGTATGCGAAAGAGGGGGCTTTTATTATGGATAAGTGGGTCCCTTTTGCAGATCTCAGGAATGCAAGACCATTTGCGCCGGCGTATCAGATCGGAGAGACGGATGTGTTCAGTGCTACATTTTCCGGCCATGAAAAGGAATTGAGGGAGGCGTTTCAGAAGCTTGACGGCAGGGAACTGCCCCAGGGTGATGTGGGATATGAGATCAGGGCCTTTGACTGTATGCCTATGAGATTCTTTTTCTGGGAACGGGACGAGGAGTTTGAAGCACAGGGAAATATCCTGTTTGATTACAGTGCCACAGATTTCAATCATGTGGAGAGTGCGGTATCCATAGCAGATTCCGGGATCAAAAGGCTTGCGGAGCTTGCCGGGGTTCCGCTCAGGGGGAAATCTTTTCAGATGCGCTGATAACCGAAATATAATAAAACCAATATGAAAAATAAATAATACGAAAGATAATTGCAGTTGTCAGAAAAATCGTATATAATGAAAGAATATTTAAGGATTTTGAGACAGTAACTGTCACGAAGGATCTATGAGAAATTTACGAATCCGGAGGTGATGCTCGTGGGGAAAAATGCATCGGGAATGTATGTCATAGATGAGGATTATAAGATTATCAGCTATAACCTGGCAGCACGTGAGATCTATCCGCAGCTGAAGAGGGGCGAGAAATGCTATCACTGTCTGAGAAACAGAGAAACTCCCTGTGAGATCTGTCCGGTCGTTAACGGGATCAAAGGTCCGAAGAACTATCTGGAACCGGGACGGAATATCCTGCTTTCGGTTGATGCTGTGGAGATTCCGCTGGAATCCGGCGGGACAGGACATGCCCTTGTTTTTTCGGATACAGAGACGAATGATGAGATCAGCAGCGGAATGATGGAGAATCCGCTTCTTATGGGGATCATTAATGTTCTCGGAAAAAATTTTATCAATATCTACTCTGTTGACAGAGAGACTCATAAGGTCCAGGTATGCCGCTTCCAGGGGCAGAGTGGAGCTTATGGGGAGGAGGGACTTCGCAGGGATGAATCCTATGAGAAGATCATGGATATTTATATTGAGAGCAGTGTTGCGGCAGAGGACAGGATCCGGATGCATCAGATGATGGATTTTGAGAAGATATGCCAACGTCTTACAAGGATTCCCCAGTTGATGGTACATTATCGTGTACGCCGAAGCAACGGGAGGATTGAATATTTCTATGTGAAATGTGCCAGGGTAGGAACGGCTGAGGATTTTCAGGCCGTGGTGTTTGCTTTTGCCAATGAGGATATGGATGTACGGTACAGTGAGATGGAGGCCATACTGGAACCAGGAGGAACAGCATCCGGAAGAAAACTTCTTATTGTAATGAATGACGAGACGGATCGGAAAGCGCTTACAGAACATCTGGAGGGCAGTTTTGAGGTTATCACTGCGATGAATGAAGCAGAGGGGATGAAGCGTCTGTCTGAGAATTACAAAACCCTTTCTGCAATTCTTCTTGATATGAGTGTGCCGGTATGTGATGAATTTCAGTTTCTGGAGCTGATCCGTGATAATGTGATGCTGACCTCTGTGCCTGTGATCATCATAACCGGAAGTAACCGGTTGGAGGATGAGGTGCGATGTCTGGAACTGGGAGCAGTGGATTTTGTACGGAAACCGTATAATGTCCGTATATTAAAAAGTAAGATCAACAATGTGATCAAGCTGAGAGAGTCCGTGATGGTACTCTCAGCTCTGGAATATGATGATCTTACAGGGCTTTATATCAGACAGGCCTTTTTCCATCATGCAAAGACGCTGATGCGCTTTAATACGAATCAGGATTTTCATGTGGTGGTGGCAGATATAAAGAACTTTAAATGGATCAACGGAACCTATGGAGAGAAGACCGGTGATCAGGTTCTTACCTATCTGGGAGATACGTATAGAAATCAGGTTCGCTACGGGACGGTGGGCAGATATGGAGGAGACCAGTTTGTAGCCATCATATATGGAAAGAAAGAGATCCGTATGACAGATATGGAGAAATTTATCCACAGGGTCGAGAGCGGAGCACCGATTCCTAATCTGGTGGTCAACTATGGGGTCTATGAGAATGTGGATAAGACACTGCCTTTTACCCTGATCTGTGACAGAGCTTTTCTGGCCATGAAGAGTATCCGGGATGACTATGAGCACCAGATCGCTTTTTATGATGATGAGATGAGACGGAGACATATCCGTAACGGACAGATGGAGAATGCTTTCGAGGAGGCTATACGCAATGAAGAATTCGTAGTCTACCTGCAGCCGAAATACAGTGTGGAGACAGAAGAGATCGTTGGGGCGGAGGCACTGGTGCGCTGGAAGAGAGCGGAAGGAACTATGGTTTCGCCGGGAGAATTTATCCCTCTTTTTGAGAAGGATGGTCTGATCGTACGCCTTGATGAATATGTTTTCCGAAAGGTATGCAGCATCCAGGGGGAACGTATAAGATCAGGGAAAAAGATACTTCCGATTTCGGTGAATCTGTCACGTGCCAGTATCCATTACGATAATATGATCTGTCGTTATGTGAAGATCGTGGAAGAAAATGGCATTCCGTTTTCTTCTGTTCCCATTGAATTGACAGAAACTGCTGCGTTGTATAATGATCGGATCAGTAAGCTCATAGAGAAGATGGTGGATGCAGGATTCGAGCTGCATATGGATGATTTTGGCTCCGGCTATTCATCTATGACAAGCCTGAACCAGCTGCCATTCGATACTCTGAAGCTGGATAAAAGTCTGATCGATTACATAGAGAATTTTCGTGGGCAGCAGGTGATCCGTCATACCATTTCGCTGGCACACAGCCTTGGAATGAAGGTTCTTGCCGAGGGCGTGGAGAAAGCAAAACAGGTGGAGATCCTGCGAAGCCTGAGCTGCGATGAGATCCAGGGCTTTTATTATGCACGGCCTTTGCCATGGGAAAACTTTGAAACAAAGGTTATAAGAGCAAAAGAGGCGTGTAAAAAATGAGAGATCATTTTTACACGCCCTTTTTACAGCTAATGCTTCCGGACCTGTTTTTCAATAAGATAAAGTGCAAAATACAGCAGCATGGCAATGATGCAGAGGATCACAATGGACATCAGGACCCATGTAAGTCTGAATGTCTGGCTTCCGTAAATGATCAGGTATCCCAGGCCTTTTCGTGCACCGATAAATTCTCCGATGATCACGCCTACCAGGCAAAGCCCGATGTTGACCTTCATCACACTCAGGATAAGAGGAACGGAGGAGGGCAGGACGATCTTCAGAAGCTTTTCCTTTTTGTGTCCCCCCAGAGTTTCGATCAGCTTCAGCTTTTCCGGATCTGCCTGGCAGAAGCCGGAGTACAGATTGATAACGGAGCCGAAGATGGCTACAGACATGCCGGCGACCACAATGGTACGTTCGTTGGCACCAAGCCATACGATCAGAAGAGGGGCCAGAGCAGATTTCGGGAGACTGTTCAGTACCACCAGACATGGCTCCAGGATCCGTGCGATCCGTCGGGAGCACCAGAGAAGTACTGCGGTTCCTACACCCAGGATCACAACAAAAAAGAAACTGACAAGAGTTTCTGCCAGTGTCACGGCAATATGTGCAAACAGGGACTGATCCCTGCACATGGAAAGAAAGGTCTCTGCGATCAGGGAAGGACTGCTGAAGATAAAGGAATCGATCCATCCAAGATCAGAGGATATTTCCCAAAGTCCCATAAACAGAACAAAAAGAAGTGTCCGTGCAGCCAGGATAATGTGTTTTTCTTTTTTCTGCCGTGCAAGATATTGTTTCTGCTGTCTGGAAATTTCAGGCATTTTCATTGAGCTCCTTCCATATGATGTTAAAATATTTCTTAAAATCCGGAGCATTTCTGGAGGAGAGGGGAGTGCGGTCGCTGATATCCAGATCGATATCAATGATCTTTCGTACAGTAGCAGGACGTGCAGAAAGGATCAGTACCCGGTCGGCCATGCTGATGGCCTCTGAGATATCGTGAGTGACCAGGATCGCAGGCTTGCCGGAGCTTTTGAGGATTTTTCCGATATCATCACTGACATTTAAGCGTGTCTGGTAATCCAGTGCAGAAAAAGGTTCGTCCAGAAGAAGGAGCTCCGGTTCCAGCACCAGGGTCCGGATCAGAGCGGCACGTTGGCGCATACCGCCGGAAAGCTGGGAAGGGCGGGCATCACGGAAACGGTCCAGACCGTAGGTCTGAAGAAGGGCTTCTGCATGTGCCAGCTTTTCAGGTGTGAGTTCTTTCCGGATCTCCAGGCCGAGAAGGATGTTTTTGTAGATGCTCCGCCATTCCAGAAGATGATCCTTCTGGAGCATATATCCTACAGCGGCACTGCCGGAGGATACCGGCCGGCCTCCCAGAGTAATGGAACCGTGCTCCGGAGTGAGCAGGCCGGCAATGAGATTCAGAAGAGTGGATTTTCCGCATCCGGAAGGTCCTACAATGGACAGGAATTCACCGGGCATCAGGTCAAAGGATATATGAGAAAGGGCGGGTGTCTCACCGGACAATGTGTGATAGGAGAGACACACGTCCCGCACTTTCAGGACAGGATTCATGGATATTGCCTCCTTTTCGTAGATAATGGTATAATATTATCATATGTCTGAAACATGAGAAGGCCAATGGCAGAGATGTATACTTTGATGTCTGCCTGAAAACAGTCATAGAGAAAGGAATTACAAACATTGAACAAGAGAAATTACCAGAAAGAACTGGATAAACTGATTGAAGGAAACCAGAAAGAGGGGAAAATTCCCAGACTTTTTCTGCATGCCTGCTGTGCACCCTGCAGCAGCTATGTGATGGAATATCTGTCACAGTATTTTGAGATCACCATATTTTTTTATAATCCTAATATCGCACCGGAGGAGGAATATGCCCATCGCGTGGCTGAGATCCGGCGTCTGATCGGGGAGATGGAGTTTGTACATCCGGTAACGCTGGTGGAAGGACGGTATGACCCGAGAGAATTTTATGAGATGGCAAAAGGTCTGGAAGATGTTCCGGAAGGAGGAGAACGGTGCTTTCGGTGTTACCGTCTGCGGATGGAAGAGGCGGCAAAACTGGCGAAGGAGGGAGGATATGATTATTTCACCACAACCTTAAGTATCAGTCCGCTGAAAAATGCACAGAAGATCAATGAGATTGGCGAGGAGCTGGCAGAAATCTATAAAGTGCCACATCTGACTTCAGATTTTAAGAAAAAGAATGGCTACAAGCGTTCCATTGAGCTGTCTCATGAGCATGCTCTGTACCGGCAGAATTACTGCGGCTGTGTATTTTCAAAGAAAGAAGCCATGGACAGAGAACGGCTGGTTACTGAGAACCGAGTGAACAGTAACAACGGCTGAAGACAGCAAACGTATAATTATGAAAAACTTTGCATTTTTATAAAAATATGTTACACTAACACAGAAAAGTGCAGACGTCCGGGAGACGGAGCTCGTGTATGTCCGGAGAAGACAGTTCTGCCGCAAAAAAGAAAAGTGAGGAAGAATCAATATGGCACAGTTATGGGGAGGCCGTTTTACAAAAGAAACGGACAAGCTGGTTTACAATTTTAACGCATCCATTTCCTTTGATCAAAAATTTTACAGACAGGATATCCGTGGAAGCAAGGCACATGTTGCCATGCTTGCAAAACAGGGGATCCTGACAGAGGAAGAAAAGGAGCAGATCACAGAAGGACTGGACGGTATCCTTGCAGACGTGGAAGCAGGCAAGCTGGAGATTACAGCGGAGTATGAGGATATCCACAGCTTCGTGGAGGCAAACCTGATCGACCGTATCGGAGATGCCGGAAAGAAGCTTCACACAGGAAGAAGCCGTAATGACCAGGTAGCTCTGGATATGAAGCTTTATGTCCGCGACGAGATTGATGAGACAGATAAGGAGCTGAAGGACCTTCTTCTTGCCCTGCAGAAGATCATGGAAGAGAATGTTCACACCTACATGCCGGGATTTACCCACCTTCAGAAGGCACAGCCGGTAACTCTGGCACACCATGTAGGCGCATATTTTGAGATGTTCCGCAGAGACCGTGACAGACTTTTTGATATCCGTAAGAGAATGAATACCTGTCCGCTTGGAGCGGGAGCACTGGCAGGAACCACTTATCCGCTGGATCGTGCCTATACTGCAGAGCTTCTCGGCTTTGATGCACCAACCAGAAACAGTATGGATTCCGTATCTGACAGAGATTATGTCATCGAGCTTCTCAGTGCATTTTCTACGATCATGATGCATCTGAGCCGTTTTTCAGAGGAGATCATTCTATGGAATTCCAATGAGTACCGTTTCGTTGAGATCGATGACGCATACAGCACAGGCAGCAGTATCATGCCGCAGAAGAAGAATCCGGATATCGCAGAGCTTGTCCGTGGAAAAACAGGCCGTGTTTACGGAGCGCTGACATCTATTCTCACAACCATGAAGGGAATCCCGCTTGCATACAACAAAGATATGCAGGAAGACAAGGAGCTGACCTTTGATGCCATTGACACCGTAAAGGGCTGTATCGCCCTGTTTACCGGCATGGTTTCCACTATGCAGTTCAACAAAGCCAACATGGAGGCAAGTGCAAAGAGAGGATTTACAAACGCCACAGACGCAGCAGACTATCTGGTTAACCACGGTGTACCGTTCCGTGATGCTCACGGCATCGTCGGAAGACTGGTCCTTCTCTGTCTGGATAAGGGAATCTCTCTGGATGAGCTTCCGCTTTCCGAGTACAAAGAGATCAGTCCTGTGTTTGAGGAGGACATCTATGAAGCCATCAGTATGAAGACCTGCGTGGAAAAACGTGTGACTCTGGGAGCGCCGGGACCGGACGTGATGGAGCAGGTGATCGCTCAGAATAAAGAATATCTTGAAAAAAATTAAGATAATGCTTGCATTTTAGGAAAAATTGGTATAGTATTTACAGAAAAGACAAATGTGTGCCATGGAGGGACACAAGATGAGGAGAGTTTTATTATGAGTGAAAAGCTTAAAGTCGGTATTTTAGGTGCAACTGGAATGGTTGGTCAGAGATTCATTTCTCTTCTGGAGAATCACCCGTGGTTTGAGGTGGTTACTGTAGCGGCAAGCCCGAGAAGCGCAGGCAAGACCTACGAGGAGGCTGTAGGCGGCAGATGGAAAATGGATACTCCGATGCCGGAGGCAGTAAAGAAGCTGGTTGTTATGGATATCCACGAGGTTGAGAAGGTTGCAGCTACTGTTGACTTTGTATTTTCCGCAGTTGATATGACTAAGGATGAGATCAAGGCGATCGAGGAAGAATATGCAAAGACAGAGACACCGGTTGTGTCCAACAACAGCGCACACCGCTGGACACCGGACGTTCCGATGGTAGTTCCGGAAATCAATCCGGAGCACTTCGAGGTTATCGAATTCCAGAAGAAACGTCTCGGAACAAAACGCGGCTTTGTAGCTGTTAAACCGAACTGCTCTATCCAGAGCTACGCTCCGGTACTTACCGCATGGAAAGAGTTCGAGCCGTATGAAGTAGTTGCCACTACATACCAGGCTATTTCCGGAGCAGGAAAAACCTTTAAGGACTGGCCGGAGATGGAGCACAACATCATTCCGTACATCGGTGGTGAGGAAGAGAAGAGTGAGAAGGAGCCATTAAGACTCTGGGGCAAGATCGAGGACGGTGTGATCGTTCCGGCTACCACACCTGTCATCACATGCCAGTGTGTACGTGTTCCGGTTCTCAACGGACATACAGCAGCTGTATTCGTTAAATTCCGCAAGAAACCTACCAAAGAGCAGCTGATCCAGAAGCTGGTTGAGTTTAAGGGACTTCCGCAGGAGCTTGAGCTTCCAAGCGCTCCGAAGCAGTTCATCCAGTATCTTGAGGAGGATAACCGTCCGCAGGTACAGATGGATGTAAACTATGAGAATGGAATGGGAGTATCTGTAGGACGTCTTCGTGAGGATACTGTTTACGATTACAAGTTCATCGGACTTTCCCATAACACAGTAAGAGGTGCCGCAGGCGGAGCGGTTCTCTGTGCAGAAACTCTGAAAGCGAAAGGATATATCCAGGCTAAATAAGAACTGGATCCTTTACAGGAAATAAAGAAAATCATCAGAAACGGGATATCGGTTTTTCCGGTGTCCTGTTTTTGCGTATGTGGAAGGAACAAAGGAGATATGCGCAGAAAAGTAATTACTACAGTTGTGACATTTTCCACAACCACGGCTGCCATGAAAATGGAAAGAACGGCCAGGGAATCTGAATTTCCGGGAAGGCTGATCCCGATCCCTTCAGAGATCAGTGCCCAGTGCGGACTGGCATGGAAATGCGTGGAGCAATCAGAGGAGGAAACAGAAAAATTCCTGAAAAAAAAGGAACTGGCCTGGGATGGCATCTATCGTGTTCTGGTATAAAACGGATATTGTTTGTTGTATGTAACAAAACGAAAATTTTTGAAAATTTTCGCATTTTTATTGTTAAATAATTAGTAAAGTGTTACAATATAACAAGCAGATTTCCGGAAAGCGTGTTGCTGTGAACAAAGAAGCAGCAACAAAGTGCCACGCTTGCTAAAAATATGTGGAGGTGCTATTTATGAACAGGGAGGATGTAGAGAAACTGTCAACCGCTGCGAAGGGTAAGATAAACTTACTGAACAGCAATTTCGGAAAATACTTTATGCGGGCGATCATGGCCGGATTTTTTATTGATGTGGCGATGATCTACAGTAACGTTGTTGGAAATGTATTTTCCAAGACATTCCCGGAATGGGGGAAATTCCTTGGAGCCATCGTGTTCTCTATTGCGGTCCTGCTGATCGCAATGGTAGGAGGAGAGCTGTTTACCGGTAACAATCTGGTAATGGCTTTTGGTGCGTATGACAAGAGCGTATCATGGAAAGATGTTGGAAAGGTCTGGGGAATCAGTTACATCGGCAATTTTGTGGGATGCCTGATCCTGGCGCTGATTTTTGCAGGTGCCGGAGCGTCCGGTACAGCAGATTATTTTGCCGGATTTATAAACGGAAAACTGAGTATTCCGGCAGGACAGATGTTTTTCCGTGCGGTACTTTGTAATTTCTTCGTCTGTCTTGCTGTTCTCTGCGGCATTAAGCTGAAGAGTGAGTCAGGCAAGTTCCTGATGATCGTGATCTGTATTTCAGGTTTCGTTGTCAGCGGATTTGAGCATTGTATTGCAAATATGGGTATTTTTACAGTTGCATTCTGTATGGTGCCAGGATTGTCTGTCGGCGCTATGCTTAAAAGCATGGTGATCGTAACACTGGGAAATATAGTTGGCGGAGGTGTGCTTCTGGCATGGCCGCTTAGAAAGATGAGTGCAGATAAATAGTATGGCAAAGGCTTTATACATAGCGGAGAAGCCCAGCGTGGCACAGGAATTTGCGAAGGCTTTGAAGATCAACGGTCAGAGAAAAGACGGATATCTGGAATCTGATGATTCTGTGGTAACCTGGTGTGTAGGACACCTGGTTACCATGAGCTATCCCGAAAAATATGATATCAAGTTTAAAAGGTGGAGTTTTGATACCCTGCCTTTTTTGCCGCGCGAATTTAAATATGAAGTGATCCCCGGGGTCAAAAAGCAGTTCGAGATCGTAAAAGGACTGCTGAACCGGCCGGATGTGGATACCATTTATGTGTGTACCGACTCTGGACGTGAGGGTGAATATATCTACCGTCTGGTAGCCCAGATGGCAGGAGTAAGGGGAAAAGTCCAGAAACGTGTGTGGATCGATTCCCAGACAGAGGAAGAAATCTTAAGAGGGATCCGTGAAGCGAAGGATATTTCGGAGTATGATAATCTGGCAGCATCTGCGTATCTCCGCGCAAAGGAAGATTATCTTATGGGAATCAATTTTTCCAGAGTTCTGACCTTGCGCTACGGAAGCAGTGTCACCAATTATCTCCATTCCAAATATCAGGCCATTGCAGTTGGGCGTGTGATGACCTGTGTTCTTGGCATGGTGGTGCGGAGAGAACGGGAAATCCGTGTCTTTGTGAAGACACCGTTTTACCGTGTCCTTGGCAGCATTGGACTTGCAGGCGAAAATTTTGATGGTGAATGGAGAGCTGTGGAAGGCAGCCGGTATTTCCAGTCCCCGTATCTTTATAAAGAAAACGGCTTCAGGAAAAAAGAGCATGCACAGATGCTGATCGATCAGCTGATGGTGAACCAGCCCCTTTCCTGTATTGTGGAAAAGGTGGAACGAAAAAAAGAAAACAAAAATCCGCCGCTTCTTTTTAACCTGGCGGAGCTTCAGAATGTGTGCTCAAAGCTGTTTAAGATCAGTCCGGACGAGACACTCCGGATCGTACAGGAGCTTTATGAGAAGAAGCTGGTGACTTATCCGAGAACGGATGCCAGAGTTCTTTCCACGGCAGTGGCCAAGGAGATATACAAGAATATATCCGGTCTTCGAAATTATCAGCAGGCTGGTGCTGCGGCGGCAGAGGTTATGGGGATGGAATCCTGGAAAAGCATTGCAAAGACCAGATATGTGAATGACAAGCAGATCACAGACCATTATGCGATCATTCCTACCGGTCAGGGATTGAATGCGTTGGGAAGCGTGTCTCTTACTGCGCAGCGTGTGTACGAGACTATTGTACGGAGATTTTTGTGTATTTTTTATCCGCCGGCCGTTTATCAGAAGGTGAGTCTTGTGACGAAGCTGGACGGCGAGGCATTCTTTTCATCCTTTAAGGTTCTCAAAGAAGAAGGCTATCTGAAGATCGCTACTAATTCTTTTTCGCGGAAAAGGGCTTCAGACAGTGAGAAAAACGGAAATGGAGAGGAAGACGAGGTTTCCTGTGATACTGTGCTCCTGGAGGCGTTGCAGAAGCTGAAAAAGGGTGATATACTTCCTGTGAACGGTTTGAGTATCAAGGAGGGTGAGACTTCACCGCCCAAACGATACAATTCCGGTTCCATGATCCTTGCCATGGAAAATGCAGGACAGCTGATCGAGGATGAGGAGCTTCGAGCCCAGATCAAGGGAAGCGGGATCGGCACCAGTGCTACCCGTGCCGAGATCCTGAAGAAGCTTTTTAACATCAAATATCTGGCACTGAACAAAAAGACCCAGGTGATCACTCCAACGCTTCTTGGGGAAATGATCTTTGATGTGGTAAATTGTTCTATCCGGCAGCTTCTGAACCCGGAGCTTACGGCAAGCTGGGAAAAGGGGCTCACCTATGTGGCAGAGGGCAGCATCACGGAACAGGAATATATGGACAAGCTGGAGCATTTTGTGCGGGTACGTACCCGGCAGGTGGAGGCAAGCAATTATCAGTATAACCTGCGGCAGTTTTTTGATGCGGCCGCTGTAAACTACAGGAAGCCGGAGCGAGCTTCCGGACAGGGAGGAAAGAGATCATCATGATGAAAGATTTTACTATCAGCAATATGCTGGATCTGAATGAGACCATTGCAGCAGAGCTTTTTGAGGGAAAAACCTATCCGTGGGAGGTTCTTCCGGAGATCGGAGATTTCATTATTAAGCTGGGAAAAACACTGGATCCTTCTGAATATGAGGAGAAGGGCGAAAATGTATGGATCGCAAGATCCGCTACAGTTGCGCCGACTGCAAGTATCACCGGACCGGCTATCATTGGCAGAGACGCCGAGGTGCGCCACTGTGCATTTATCCGCGGCAAGGCTATCGTTGGTGAGGGCGCAGTTGTGGGAAATTCCACAGAGCTTAAGAATGCAGTGCTGTTTAACAAGGTTCAGGTTCCTCATTATAATTATGTTGGAGATGCTGTGCTGGGATATAAGTCCCACATGGGTGCCGGATCGATCTGTTCCAACGTAAAATCAGACAAGAAGCTGGTTGTCGTAAAAGACGGGGATGAAAAGATCGAAACCGGTCTTAAGAAATTCGGAGCGATGCTCGGAGATCATGTTGAAGTCGGATGCGGTTCTGTGCTGAATCCCGGTACTGTGATCGGACGGAATTCTAATATCTACCCGCTGTCACCGGTACGTGGATGTGTTCCTGCAGATTCCATTTATAAAAATGCAAAAGAGATCGTAAAGAAAAAATAAGAAACAGATTCTTCTGGACACGCATTTAGGCTGCACTTTTGAGAGAGTGCAGCTTTTTTTGATGGGGGATGGATGCGATGCAGCAGTATTGGTCGTGGAAGGATGAACCGACCGGGAGCGGGCGGGATTAAGATAAAAACAAAAGCTGTCGAAGTATGACCAGTCCTATAATATGGACTGGGTAAAACCAGTAAAAGAAATATTTTGCTGATTTTCCGCGGATGAAGCCTCTTTTTCCATTGTACAGGTTAATGGACAGAAAGGCAAAGGAGGCTCTCCATTCATAGTAAAGCCAGCAGCTTCCGAGGATTGCCTGGCCTGGCTTATCGTTTCGCATATAGTACATGATCAGCAGGAAAATATACCCCCGCCATCCATAGTCTGCTTTCAGAAAAATGGAAACAACAAGCAGTCCCAGGATGCAGAGAAGCTGCATCGAAGGTCTGGTCTGGAAATATTCGATGGCACAAAAGGCCAGATATCCGAGGAAAAGCGTGAAAAACACATTTTGTCTTTCGTAACGCAGCGTATTTGTAAACATCAGATTCCACGGAATTTCTGAGAGCAGCGCAAAAAGAAGGAGATTTCTTCCATAGAGGAACCGGCTCCGTGTATGCCGGAAACCTTCCAGCAGGAGAAAACAGAAGATGGGAAAAGCAGCTCTTCCGATATCGCGGAAAATAAGATATACATTATATTCTCTACCGAAAAGCGTAAACAGGATTTTCTGTGCGGGCTGATACATACTGAGCAGCACAGCTCCGATATGATCGATCAGCATGGTGATGACCGCGATCATCTTCAGAGCGCTTCCGCTGAGAATGCGGTATTTTTCTGGAAAAACAGAATCCACAGATGCATTCATGAAAAATATACCTCCAGGGTTAAACTTGCTAATATATTATCACATACATACAGTAGTTGCCAGAAATATTTGACAGTTAGGCATGCAATACTGCCGGAATAACTACCAATATTATGCGTTTTATGGCAAAATTTTATTAAATATGACTGGACGAAACAAAGGTTTTGTGAGAAAATAGCGATAGGGTGTTATCGAACTTTTTTTTCTCAATAACATCGGTCAATCTATACTTGAAAGGAGTTTTAAAATGATTTATTCACGCGAAGTAGAAGAAATGTGTCCAGTGGCACAGGGCGTACATCATGGTGCCGCTCCGATCCCGGAAGAAGCAAAATGGGTTCAGGCAAAAGAAGTAAAGGATATCTCCGGATTTACACACGGTGTTGGCTGGTGTGCTCCGCAGCAGGGTGCTTGCAAGCTTTCCCTTAACGTTAAAGAGGGAATCATCCAGGAGGCACTTGTTGAGACAATCGGATGTTCAGGAATGACTCATTCTGCAGCTATGGCTTCTGAGATCCTTCCAGGACTTACCGTTATGGAGGCGCTGAACACAGACCTTGTATGTGATGCAATCAATACAGCTATGAGAGAGCTTTTCCTTCAGATCGTTTACGGACGTTCCCAGTCTGCATTCTCCGAGGACGGACTTGCAGTAGGCGCTGGTCTTGAGGACCTTGGAAAAGGACTTCGTTCTCAGGTTGGTACAATGTATGGAACTCTGAAAAAAGGACCTCGTTACCTTGAGATGGCTGAGGGTTATGTTACAGGTATCGCTCTTGATGAGAACGATGAGATCATCGGATATCAGTTCGTAAGCCTTGGAAAAATGACTGACTTCATTAAGAAAGGTGATGACCCGAACACAGCATGGGAGAAAGCAAAGGGTCAGTACGGCCGTGTTGCAGATGCTGTTAAGATCATCGACCCAAGAAAAGAGTAATTACACTTCGTAAGGTAAAAATATCAGGAGGTTACAGGAAATGGCTTTATTTGAATCATATGAGAGACGAATTGACAAGATCAATTCTGTTTTAAACAGCTATGGAATCGCTTCTATCGAAGAAGCTGAGAAAATCACTAAAGACGCAGGACTGAACGTTTACGATCAGATCAAAGGCATTCAGCCGATCTGCTTCGAGAACGCTTGCTGGGCTTACACAGTAGGTGCAGCTATCGCGATCAAAAAAGGCTGCAGAAGAGCCGCTGATGCAGCTGCAGCTATTGGAGAAGGTCTTCAGGCTTTCTGTATCCCGGGATCCGTTGCAGACACACGTAAAGTAGGTCTTGGACATGGAAACCTTGGAAAGATGCTCCTTGAGGAAGAGACAGACTGCTTCTGTTTCCTTGCAGGACATGAGTCTTTCGCAGCAGCTGAGGGTGCGATCGGTATCGCTGAGAAAGCAAACAAAGTTCGTAAAAAACCTCTTCGTGTTATCCTGAACGGTCTTGGAAAAGATGCTGCTCAGATCATCTCCCGTATCAACGGCTTTACATATGTAGAGACAGAGTATGATCCATATAAGAACGAGGTTAAGGAAGTATTCCGTAAATCCTATTCTGAGGGACTTCGTGCAAAGGTTAACTGCTACGGCGCTAACAGCGTTCCGGAAGGTGTTGCAATCATGTGGAAAGAGGGCGTTGACGTTTCCATCACAGGAAACTCCACAAACCCGACTCGTTTCCAGCATCCGGTAGCAGGAACATACAAAAAAGAATGCAACGAGAAAGGCAAAAAATACTTCTCCGTTGCTTCCGGCGGTGGTACAGGACGTACACTTCATCCGGACAACATGGCAGCAGGTCCTGCTTCCTACGGTATGACTGATACACTTGGACGTATGCATTCTGACGCTCAGTTCGCAGGATCTTCTTCCGTACCGGCTCACGTAGAGATGATGGGTCTTATCGGCGCTGGAAACAACCCGATGGTTGGTATGACAGTTGCTGTAGCTGTTTCCGTACAGGAAGCTGCAGACGCTGGAAAGTTCTAATATAAGCATAGCTTAAAATAGCGAAAAAGCCGTAAACTCAAGGGTTTGCGGCTTTTTTACGTTTGCCTGAAAATTAGAACAAAACACTCTGAAAAAACGATAAATTTGACGGGTAGCTAACAAGTAGCGTAAGCGCTTAATTCTTGGGTAGATAGACATTTGCCTATTTCTAGCTCATAATGATGATAGTAAATAGATTTTTACTCCGCTCCATGGATAGGAGATAGAAAATTACTACATTTGGAGGTTTCATTATGAGTAACAAACGTGCTCCGGGGCGTTCCCTGGATGAATGGATGGAACTGGTAACCGAGTGCAGGCAGAGCGGATTGACGGATGCTGCGTGGTGTAATGAACACGGGATTTCTCCCAGCTGTTTTTATAATGCAGTTACCCGTCTGCGCAAAAGAGCCTGCCAGATACCGGATCCAGTTGGAAAAGCCAGCACTCTTGATCCCACATCCCATAAACAGGATGTGGTTCAGATTGCTATAGAACCGGAGATTTCTCCGGTAGAACTGATCCCGAATGGGAGAAACAGTTCTATGCACCTTGACAATTCACATACGATTGAAATCGAAGCGAAAGGATTGCTGATACGCATGAGCAATACCATTCAGCCAACTCTCCTGAAAGTTTTGATGGATGCACTGAAGGAGCCGTTATGTTAGCGGATATCTCAAATGTTGATGCCATCTATATCGTCTGCGGCAGGACAGACATGCGCAAATCCATTGATGGATTATGTGCGATCATCCAGGAGCAGTTTTCCATGGAGATAGACCATGCACTCTATCTTTTTTGCGGACGTAAATGCGACCGCATCAAAGCTATCCTAAAAGAGCCGGATGGTATCGTGATGATCTACAAAAGGCTGACTGCACAAGGATCTTACAGGTGGCCGAGAAACAAATCCGAAGTCCGGAACCTCACATGGAGGGAGTTCGACTGGCTGATGTCCGGCATTGATATCGAACAGCCAAAGGCTATCAAAACCTCGTGATCTCAGCATAAAAACATGCACATAAATGCGGGCATTTCCCTTGCTTTTTCGTCATTTTTCAGTCAATGAATGTCCCCGTTTTACTGGGAAATTCTCTTGTTTTCTGATATAATGAAGACAGTAAAAACAGGAGGAAAAAGCAGTGGCAGACAGTTCCAAAGATATCCAGCTGCGCGAGCTGAAAGATATGATCACCGATCTGAAAAAGATGATAAAAACGCTTCAGGCAACTGTCGATGCTGCCAATAAACGGGAAGAAGCCCTGACACAGGAAAGGGACAACCTGAAAGATGAAGTGGCCCTTCTGCGTAAAAAACTCTTTGGCTCTTCCAGCGAGAAACGTACTTTTGATATCCCGGGTCAGCTGAACCTTTTCAATGAAGCAGAAATGGAACAAGACCCGGCTGCAGCCAAGGCAGAAGAACTGGAGGCGTCCCTTCCAGATAAAACAGGAAAGAAACGGAAAGCCAGGACTACAGATGCAGAGCGTTTCAAAGGGATCCCTGTCCAGAAGAAATATCTGGATCTTGCCGACGGGGAGAAAGTCTGTCCAGTCTGCAATACTGCATTGGAAGAGATCGGAGAAGAGTTTGTCCGCCGCGAACTGGTTTTTATCCCGGCAAAACTGAAGGTGTATGAGTACTACAGTAAAAACTATACATGTCCTGAATGCAGCAAACGTGACCTTCCCGTGATAAAAAAAGGGAAAGATGGAAAACCCCATATGCTCTATGGGATGGCTTCTGCAGGTACAGTCGCATGGGTGATGTACCAGAAGTTCTGCAACGGGCTTCCGTACTGCCGTCAGGAAAAAGACTGGAAACAGTACGGTGCTGCCATTACAAGGGCAACCATGGCTAACTGGGTGATCCATAACTCTGAAGCATTTTTTCTTCCAATGTATGAGTACTTTCACCGGAAACTTCTGGAAAGAGGATTTGCAATGGCAGATGAAACACCCCTGCAGGTACTCCATGAACCGGGACGCCGTGCACAGACAAAATCTTACATGTGGCTTTTCCGCAGTGGTGAAGACGGCGGCCCGCCGATCATCCTCTATAAATATTCGGAGACCCGAGCAGGGGACAATGCGGTGGACTTCCTTCATGGGTTTAAAGGCTATCTGATGTGCGATGGCTACAGCGGATACAACGAAGTCCCTGACGCAAAACGGACAGCCTGCTGGGCACATATCAGGAGATATCTGACAGATGCCATTCCCAAAGGGAAGGAACTGGACTACGCCCAGCCTTCCGTGCAGGGTATCATGTATATCAATCAGCTCTTCCATCTGGAAGATGTGATCAAGGCAAAGTGCACTTCCTTCGATGCTATCAAAAAGGCCCGTCTTGAGAAAGAAAAGCCGATAGTGGGAGGCTTTTTGTCGTGGCTTGATAAGCAGTCACCTGTCCGCGGATCCAGAATGGATAAGGCAGTGACGTACATCCAGAACCGTCGTTCCTATCTTACCACCTATCTGGAAGATGGACGGTGCAGTTTTTCCAACAATCTCAGCGAAAACGCCATCCGGCCATTTACAGTTGGCCGCAAAAACTGGCTGTTTTGTGATACTCCTAATGGAGCCCAGGCCAGTGCTGTCGTATACACGATGGTAGAAATGGCAAAAGCAAATGGAGTAAACGTCTATCACTATCTGACTTATCTGCTTGAGAAACTTCCAAATGATAGGATGAGTGATGAAGAGTTGGAACTCCTGGCACCATGGAATGAAAACGTGAAAGATGAAATCAAACGCCGTGCAGGCGACAGGAATCAATCATATGTGAATTGTCAAGGTGCTCCGGCTGCTGAAAAGTAGCCGGGTATTTTTCTATCAACGGCTGAAAATTAAGCGCTTACCAAGTAGCTTACACGTAGTTAACAACGGTAGCTTACAAATTATTCGCTGGGGATCTATGGCCAGGTGATCATATTCATAGCTGTACGCAGGTCTTCGATGGTCCTGTGAGTGTATACTTTTTCCGTGATATCCTGGATTTCATGACCAACGATTAACTTTAGGACATATTCGTTTATGTTGGATTCCTTTGCCTTGGTAATAAAGGTGTGCCGGGTGTCGTGAGGCTTGTGGGTCATATTCAGGCGTGACATAACCTTTTTGAAACGGTTTCTGTATTTGTCATATGTAAGATGAGTTCCCTGCTGCCCATCCGGATCATTGAAAAGATATTCGCTGTGCATAGAAGTGGCCTGATTGTAATTGCGGCGAACCAGATCCATGATCTGTGGGTGAATAGGAACGGTACGATTCTTTCCGGCATCTGTTTTCAGTCCACCGATAAAAGTCATATTTTCAAAGTCAATATCTGCAATTTTCAGGACAGCCAGTTCCTGCGGCCGCCAGCCAGAATATATTCCGATCAGAACCATATCTGCAAAAGGAATTTCAAGATGGGACCAGAGAGACAATATTTCCTGATCAGAAAAAGGAACACGGATGATTTTAGGCTTAGGTTGCTGCACACCATCACAGAGTTGGGCATAGTCTTTAGTTACAATTTCATGTTTCATGGCATATCGGTACATAAGATTGAATAAGCTTTTCATTCGTGCTTTTGTGCTGTCACCGACCTGAGCATTACGAATAGTTTTTTCCAGATGCTCGACCCGGATATCTTTCATTTTGATATTGTATAGTGGAGCACAGTGCTTATATGCAGAAGTAATAGTACGGACACTGGAAGGACCACCCAGGGTAGGGAAATGTACATCAGACCATGCTTCGTACACATCACTAAAAGTGGGTTCTTTGGCAAATAAATCGTAGGGATTTTCGTTATATCGGGTAAGAGCTTCCAAAGCTTCTTTTCTGGTGCTAAAGTATCCAATAGCTTTTTTGACTTGTTTTGCCTGATTGGTTTTGGTGTCGATTTCCCATCCGGTTGTTTTACTGGCTGCCCAGGGTTTACGTCTCTTTCCGGGAAGTTTATAAACAGATCCGAAACCATTTGGTAACTTCATAAATATCATCCTCCTTGTAAATATGGGTACAAAAATAACAGCCAGTGAACGAGTGTTTCGCTTGCAAGGCTGCTCCGAAGATGATACAATATTTTTGCAAAATGAGGTATCTCTTCGGAGATCCACCACCGTCCCGGTATTGGCGTACTGGGGCGGTTTTTAATATTAATTTTCGGAAATTATATCATAAAAAACATTTTCGGGAATAATCTCTATATCATATCCATCAAGCTTTAACTTTTCAGCTTTTTTCTGTTTGGAGCTTTTTCCGTCTTTGATGGATTTACAATAATCATTATTACCTAAAATGAGATAATTAGTTTTTTTGGTTACGCTGTCGGCATTTTTTCCACCAAGATCAGCAACGATTTGCATTGCTTCCTTGCGTACCATTTTTTCAAGTGTTCCGGTAAATACGCATACTTTTCCATATAACAAATTAGATGTATCAAAATCAGTTTTAGAAGTGCTGATGTCATCTGCTCTAACACCACTTCTGGAACGTCTACATGCTTTGCTAAATGCTTCTAATGATTCATATTTTTCTGTAATTTCATTAACGAGACATATATAGCATTTAGAAGTTATTTCTACATCACTTAAGGCTCTATGTGCATTTTCATAACTGAGATTATAGTATTGAACTAAATCAGATAATTTATGATGGTTAAGTTCCTTATGTATACGTCTAGAAAGTCTCATGGTGTCGATGAAGTCATTAGATAAATACTTGTGGATAACGTGTTCACAATTGTCATATAGAAAATTAATATCAAAATTAACGTTATGTCCTACAAGAATGGAATTTCCAATAAAGGAATAAAATTTTGATAGTACCAATGCGGTAGAATCTGCTTTTGATAACATTTCATCAGTTATTCCGGTAAGATTAACGATAAAGTCATCCAAAAAAGATTCATCGGTGGTAAAATCATCTGGTTTTATAAGAGAAGTGAAAGTATCGACAAGATTTCCTTTATGAAATTTTGAAGCAGCGATTTCAATAATACTATCCCAATCAGGCGAAAGTCCTGTTGTTTCGATATCAATGACACAGTAATCATCTGGAAAAGAGATAACATTTTTTCCCTTGTACTGTCGATCATGAGTAAAACTTATTTTTTCTCCAGTTAAAATATCAAATCCGATTGTCATATGTGACTCCTTTTACTTTATTTATAATCATTAAAAGCTTGTATAAGATCTTCAGAAGCTTCACCCATCAGAACGTATTTTCCGTTTATAGCTAAAGCATTTATTGTATAACCATCAATGCCTTCAACTGAAATGGCATTTCCAGAAACTAATTCTTTATATTGGGTAGAAGACATATCGTATTCGTAAATTTCAGCATCACCATATTTAAAACCAGATATGGCACCAACCATATCAGCGGCCATTTCAATACGTTTGCCAGAAAGAACATTCTTTTTAAGTAAATAGTCTTCCATATTATTATTCTTAGTATCATCAGACTGATATTTTTTTAATTTGGAAGTAAGGTCATCGACTTGCTTTTGTAAATCATCAACCTGCTTCTGCAAGGCAGCGATTTTGTCGTCTTTTGTATCTGCAAAAACAGCTACGGACGGAGAAAAAACAAAAATAGTGGTAAGCAAAATTGCTAAAAACTTCTTTTTCATAATATCCTCCCTTTAAAATATAATATCCATAAATAATACGATATTCATTATGGAAAATCCCTTGTTCAGATTATAAAGTATTAATTTTTATTACAGCCAACTGCGGAATAAAATAGATTATATAATTGTCCATAGCAACATACTGTCCGTACTTGGAACGGTAACAGTCTATTACTTCGGTAAGATAATTCTCCGGTACATCCAGATATTCTGCCATCTCATGAAGACTCCGGCAGCGAGATTCATAAGCATTGATGATCCCGATCAGCCCTACTCGAAGATTATAGCCATAAAGTCTGGCCCGGTATTCCTGCTTTCGGTTCATGACATCAGTTGACTGATCCAGAATATTACCTGTGGTAGTATAGTGGTGGCCAAGTTCCTCAGCCAGAATACAGGACTTTTCTGCCTGAGTTTTAATTCCTTTTCTGATAGCTACAGTTCCATCACAATATAACCCCTTTATTCTTTCAGTTTCAAATGGATAATCTATAACATCTATACCGTCCCTGCAGGCGGTATCTAGTAATTTTTCGTATGTATTCAATTCAAAACCTCCCGCTCGTGTATATTGAAATTGACAAATATTTTTAAGTGACTTATAATATACTTAACAAGACAGCTGGAACGATAGCTGAAACCTATCCGTTTCTGGCGTTATAAGAGTTATAGAAATAGCATCCTACTTTACCAGAGCGGGGATGCTATTTCTTATTGTTCAGATTCAGAATGGCTACGATTAAAAGTCCTACATTTAGGATAATCATAAATTCTTCATATGTACTCATAAGCCCCACTCCTTTCTGCAAGACTCAGAAACGGAGTGGTACCGCATCCTTCCAGTTGCCTGGGTAAGTATATTATATTGTCAAAACATATCTGGCAGATCTGCCAATTATTCCCGTTTCATTTTTTACTCACAGTACTGTAAAGCACAGATATTATTTTCTTTTACCTTTTACAAATTCTGCGAACTGACGGATTTCATTCAATTCATCTTCTGTATATTCCTCGCTATCGAAGTGAGCGGCGAGAGTAGTAGGTTGTCCATGAGAATCATCTGCCAGATAGTCAATGGTACAGCCAAGATATGCAGAAAGTTTTTTTAATGTAGAAAGTTTTATATTATCAGTTCCTTTTGTATAAAAACCGGCGATTGTAGTATATGGAATACCGGCTTCTTTTGAAAGGATAGACTTATTGATTCCCTTTTTAGCCATTAATTCATCTAACTTATCAGTGAATGACATATCTAATACCTCCTGTTAAATTCTATTATACATATAAAAATAACTTTGTAAAGTAAAAAAATACCCCGCAAAGTAAAAAAAAGTATTTTATGGGTTGATAAACTACCCTATAACGTATAATCTATAATCAAAGTTACCTTGCAGGGTAACAGAAAGGAGGAGAAAATGTTTTTTAACTTAAATGCCGAAATGGGAAGAGCCAAATTAACCATTAAGAAGTTATCTGGGATTACGGCTATAAACTATGAATCTTTAAAATTGAAACTCAGAGGTGTTACAGAATTTAAGCTGAGTGAAATGATGGCAATTAAGAGAAAAGCTTTCCCAGATAAGACATTGGATTACTTATTTGCAACTGAAAACGACAAGTAATCATTCATTTGAAGGGAGGAGGTGAGAAGTGATGGATACATCAAAAGAAGAAATTGTAAACCTGCGTAAGCAGATAAACAGGTTAAAAATTAGTTTACTCAAACTTCCCACACCAATAAGGTGTGCTGAACCTTGAAAATCCAATATTTCAGCCAATAAAAAAGGCATAAATACAATCCTTTGG